>JACQAI010000635.1 GCA_016195115.1 Pseudomonadota bacterium | reverse complement strand
CCTCGAGGCCTTTGACGCGCAGCGACGTGTCGACCACCGCATTGTCCTGCGGCCCCATCATGCAGGTGCTGGTCGGATGAAAGGTCGTGCTCCCGGTCTTGGCGATGTGCTCGAGCCAGCCGGCGTCGCTGTCGACGTCGGCGCCCGGCCAGAACTCCTCGGTGACGTAGCGCTGCATCGCCGCGCTGCGAAACACCTTCCGCGCGATGCGCAGGCCCGCGATCGTCGTGTCCTTGTCGTTCTGGGTCGCCAGGTAGTTGGGCTGGATCGCCGGTGGTTGTGTCGGATCCGATGAACGGATGCGCAGCCAGCCGCGGCTCTCCGGCCGGCACGGAATGCACGTCACCTGGCAACCGGGGAACGCGTGCATCACGCCGCCCGGCTTGTCCATGCTGCCGGCGAGGAACTGGTACTGGACGTCGGGCGAGGCGAGGCCCGGGCGCGTGCGCACGAACAGACCGATCGGCGCAGCGCCCATCATCAGGGCGCCGCGACGCTGGAGCAAATAGGAGAACCCGGTGCGGATCTGGCGCAGCCAGCTGTGCGAGATCTCGTTGAGCGTCTCGGTGTTGGCGACGCGATAGATCACGCGCGCCCCGAGGTGATCCTGCAGATGCGAGATCTCGTTGAGCGTCTCGGTGTTGGCGACGCGATAGATCACACGCACGCCGAGGTGGTCCTGCAGATTGGCGCCGACCCCGGGCAGCTCGTGGACCATCGCGATGCCGAGCGGCCTCAGGTGCTCCGCCGGCCCGACCCCCGAGAGCTGCAGGAGCTGCGGCGAGTTGATCGAGCCGCCGGACAGCAGCACCTCGCGGCGCGCGGTCGCCCGCCGCAGCACGCCGTCCTGGCTGAACTCGACGCCGACCGCGCGCTTGCCGTCGAACTCGAGCGCCGGTCTGAGATAACCGACTGCCGTAGAGCAGCGGCGCATGTTGCGCACGGTCAGCTGCAAGGGCCCGACGCCCTCCTGGTCGGCGCCGTTGAAGTCCGGGTTGCGCCGGTAGCCCTGCTCGACGGCGGCGTCCATGAAGGCGTCGTGCAGCACGTGCTCGGCGCGCAGGTCGGACACGCTGAGCGGCCCGCCGGTGCCGTGATGGTCGTCGGCGCCGCGATCGCAGTCCTCGGCGCGGCGGAAGAACGGCAGCACGTCGTCGTAGCCCCAGCCCGGGTTGCCGAACTGGCGCCACTGGTCGAAGTCCTGCTTCTGGCCGCGGATGTAGATCAGGCCGTTGATCGAGCTCGAGCCGCCCAGCACCTTGCCGCGCGGCCACGCCATACGCCGGCCACCGAGCGCCGTCAGCGGTTCTGTTTCAAACTGCCACGTGATCTTGGGGTGGTAGATGTTGCGGTAGAAACCCGCCGGGATGTGGATCCACGGGTTGCGGTCCTTGCCGCCGGCCTCGAGCAGCAGCACACGCGTCGCCGGATCGGCGCTCAGCCGGTTGGCCAGCACGCAACCCGCGGAGCCCGCCCCGACGATGATGAAATCGAACGCTTCGCCGTCCGCCGCCGCCGCGACCATCGTATCCTCCCGCCGTGTCTCGCCCAGAGTGCCCCCGCGACCGCGGTGGCATCAAGAGGCGGCGCCGCCCCATAACCCCTCCCCCGCGCGCAGCGTGCGCAGCGTGGGGCAGGGTGGGGAGGGGGCGGTCATCGTTTCCAGAATCCCTGGGATGGGATGCGGAACGCCCGGTTGAATCGCGAGGACGCGTTCTCCCACGCAATGATCATCGTCAACTCTGCGATGGTATCGTCGTCGTAGTGCCGTTGCAGGCGCGCGAACAGCTCGGCGTCGACGTCGCGGCGCGTGTCCGTGATCGCGTCGGCGTATTCGAGCGCCACCTTTTCCGCTTCGGTGAAGAGCGAGCTCTTGGCGTAGTCGTCGAGCAGCGCTTCGAGCTTCTCCGTCGGGACGCCGAGTCTGCTGCCCACGGCAGCATTGGCGTCCTGTCAGAAT
This sequence comes from Pseudomonadota bacterium, assembly GCA_016195115.1. Taxonomy (GTDB): domain Bacteria; phylum Pseudomonadota; class Alphaproteobacteria; order Elsterales; family Elsteraceae; genus JACQAI01. The sequence goes on along the minus strand of JACQAI010000635.1, from coordinate 550 downwards.
TCGCAGCCGTTCCACCAGGCGACGCGGCGATTGAGCAGCGCCCGGAGCGTCCCGGGCACGCGCGTCGTGTCTTGTTGGAGGGCGGTCCACATCCCTTGCGCGGCGCGAAAGAATGCCGGATTGCGCGCGTAGAAGAGGTAGGGATGAAGGGGCGCGCCGTAGCGCTTGCGCTGGTCCTCGAGGGTTTCGCGCAGGTCGTCCGGAAGCGTCTCGATGTCGATCGGCGGGATGCGGGTATTCCCTTGCAGCATGGCGACCTCCTGCGATGCGGGCGGCCACGTCCGATCCAGCGCTGTTCGCCACGCGACCGCGATCTTACATTGGAAGGGGTCGGACGCACGGCTCAACGCTTCGACGGTCATCGAAGCGTTTGCCGGCTTCGGCCCCGTCCAATCCCACCCGACCATCCCGGTCTCGTAAGCCCCCCGAGCTCTCAGGCGGCGCGATCAGCGGTTTCTCCGGCCGGTTGGTTCGGAAGCGTTGACGCCGAAGGTCTTCTGGAGCCCGCGCCGTCCCAGCGGGGTGACGATGACGGCGTGGCTGCGCGTCA
>JACQAI010000634.1 GCA_016195115.1 Pseudomonadota bacterium | reverse complement strand
GGCGACGATCGACTGCCCCGGACCAGTGCCCCACAGCACGATGGCCTGGATCTCCGGTTGCCGCAGGTTGGTGAGCTGCGGTGTCATGTCGGGATCCTGGTTGCCGTAGGTCTGGGCCTGCACGATCGTGACGCCGGCGCTCGGCGCCAGCTGTCTCCAGGCCTCGAGCCCGCTCAGGCCGAACGCCGAGTCGGAATTGATCACGCCGATGCGCGCGATGCCCGCGGCCTTCATGTGCTGCAGGCTCACGCGGATGACCAGGAGGTCGTTGAGCGGCGCCTGGAAGATCCACGGCCGGTCGGCGGCCGGGCTGACGATCGACCGGGTCGCGCCGTTGGAGATCAGTGGGATCCTCGCCCGTTGCACCGTCTCGATGATCGCGAGGTTCGAGCCGCTGTTCATCGCGCCGACGATGCCGACCACCTTGTCGCGGTCGAGCAGACGCCGCGCGACGGTCACCGATTTGGTCTCGTCGCTCTCGGTGTTGACGTTGACGAACTCGATCTTACGGCCCTTGATCCCGCCTTTGGCGTTGATCTGATCGATCGCCAGCTGCGCGCCCTCGAGCCCCTGGTTGCCGAGCGCCGCGACCACGCCCGACGTCTCGAGCATGCCGCCGATGCGGATCGGCTCCTGTGCCGCAACCTCGCCCGCGAAGCCGGCGAACACCAGCAGCGCGGCCGTCACGCCCCATCCCGTCAGTCGCATGTGTGCCTCCTTCGTGTGGTCAGCTTTGCAGATCGTGTGCCGGTTGCGGCAGATGGCCCGCGGCGGCGGCCGGGTCGGTCCGCCGGTCGAACCCGAAATAGGCCTCCGCGATCGCCCCTGCCTCGAGCAGCTGGGCACCGCGCCCCTCGGCGACGAGCCGGCCGGTCTCGAGCACGTAGGCGTAGTCGGCGATCTCGAGCGCGGTCCGCGCGTTCTGCTCGACCAGCAGCAGCGCGAGGCCGTCGCGTCGGAGCGTCAGCAGCGCGTCGAGGATCTCCTCGATCACCTGGGGCGCCAGGCCGAGCGACGGCTCGTCGAGCATCAGCAGCAAAGGCTGATTCATCAGCGCGCGACCGATCGCCAGCATTTGACCCTCGCCGCCGCTCAGAGAACCGGCGAGCTGGTGGCGTCGCTCGGCCAGCCGCGGGAACAGGCCGTAAGGCCGCTCGAGTGCCCGCGCGATATCGCTCGTGGCCGCTAGTCCACCCAGCGGCAAGCTGCGTGCCCAGCGCGGGACGCGGCTGTAGGCACCGACCATCAGGTTTTCCTGGACCGTGAGCGAGCCGAACAGCTCGCGGCCTTCCGGCACCAGTGACAGCCCGCGCCGTACGCGCTCGGCGGTCCGCACTCCGGCCAGCACGGCACGGTCAAGATGGATCGTGCCGGCGGCCGGCACGACCACTCCAGTCAGCGCTTTCAGCAACGTGCTCTTGCCGGCCCCGTTGGCGCCGATCACAGCGACCAGCTCGCCGGCCCCGACCCGCATCGAGACGCGGTCGAGCGCCTGCACGCCGCCATAGCCGATTGAGAGGCCCTGCGCTTCGAGCAGCGCGGGCGGCCGGATCGGCGCTGCGGCGCGCATCGACGACCGGCGCGGTTTGACCCCGAGATAGGCGCTGACCACCCGCGGCTCCGCACGCACCCGGTCCGCCGTGCCGTCGGCGATCAGCTCGCCGCGGTCGAGCACCAGCAACCGCTCGGCCAGGTCGCCGACCAACGCCATGTCGTGGTCGACGAACAGAATTGTCCAGCCGCGACGTCTGAGCTCCCGGATCACTCGGGCCAGCGCGCGCTTCTCGACGTCGTTGAGGCCGGCGCCCGGCTCGTCGAGGATCAACCATCGGCCGTCGGTCGCCAGCACGCGCGCGATCGCGAGCAGGCGCTGCTCGCCCGCCGGCAGGATGTGCGCCGGATCGTCGGCGCGGTGCCCGAGCCCGACGAGATCGAGCGCATCCTGCGCCGCCGCCTCGAGCCGGCGCGTCGCGGCGCCACGCGGCGGTCGCACGAGATTGCGCCAGAAGCCGAGACCGGCGCGTTGCACGCTACCGGCCACCACATTGTCGCGCGCGCTCAGCGAACCGAACAGCTCCAGCCCCTGGAAGGTCCGCGCGACCCCGATGCGGCTGATCGCGTGCGCCGGCAGGCCGGAGATCTCCCGGTCGTCGAGCAACACCGCGCCGGCGGTCGGTCGCAGCTCGCCCGAGATCACGTTGATCAGCGTGCTCTTGCCCGCACCGTTCGGGCCGATCAGCGCCGTGAGCTCGCCCTGGCGCAGCTCGAAGCCGACGCCGCGCAGGGCCTGCAGGCCCTGGAAGCGCACCGAGACGTCGCGCACCGCGAGACGCATGGTCATCCGGCCCTCGGTGCCAGCAGGCGGATGCCGCGCCGCGCGCCGTCGCGGACGGCTTGAAGCAGCCCGGCCGGGCAGAAGATCGTGATCACGACGAGCAAGGCGCCGAACACGACGACGTCGTAGTAGCCGAGGTCCTGCAGCGGCTCGGTCACCAAGGTCGCGAAGGCGACGCCGGCGAGCACGCCGCCGATGCTGCGGAAGCCGCCGATCGCGACCATCACGAGCAGCTTGATCGAGAAGCCGACACCGAACGGCTGCGGGCTGATGAAGCCGATATAGTGGGCGTAGAGCGCGCCGCCGAGCGCCGCCAGCATGGCGCTGAGGGCGAAGATCCGGCATTTGAGCCGCGCGACGCCGATGCCGAGCGAGGCGGCGCCGCGCTCGCTGTCGCCGAGCCCGCGGATCGCCAGTCCGGCCGGCGAGTCGACCAGATTGCCGGCGGCGAGGAAGGCCAGCGCGGCGACGATCCAGGCGAGAAAGAAGAAGCTCTGGTCCGCCGCCAGATCGAGACCGGGCAGCGGGTAGGACGGTATCGCGGACAGGCCGATCGAGCCGCCGGTCACGCCGCGCAGCTCGACGAAGCCGATCGAGGCCACGATGCCGAGCCCGAGCGTGCCCAGCGCCAGGTGATGGCCGCGTAGCCGGAAGATCGACCAGCCGAGGCCGTAGGCGACCAGGCCGGTGACGGCGATCGCGGCCGGCGTCGCGAGCCAGGGCGACAGCCCGAGACGCAGCGCGAGGAGCGCGCTGCCGTAGGCGCCGAGCCCATAGAACGCCGCATGGCCGAGCGAGATCTGACCGGCGAAGCCCATCACGAGCGACAGGCCGAGCGCCGGCAGGGCATGCAGCGCGATGATGATCGCGACGCTGGTCAGGTAGGAGCTGTCGAGCAACGGCACGACCGCCAGAACCAGCGCGAACGGCAGCAGGCGCCACAGGCTCATCGCGCGCGCCGCTCGAGCTCGCCGAACAGCCCGCCCGGCCTGAACAGCAGGATCGCGATCAGCAGCAGGAAGGCGATGGCGTTCTTCCAGCCCGAGCTCAGGACCCCCGACGCCAGCGACTCGACGACGCCGAGGAACAGTCCGCCGGCGAACGCACCGACCGGATTGCCGAGCCCGCCGATCATGCAGGCGACGAAGCCCTTGAGCCCGATCGCGAGACCGGTGTCGTACTGCATCAGGGTGATCGGCGCGACCATCACGCCGGCGATCGCGCCGAGCACGCCGGACAGCACGAAGGCGAGCGCGCTCATGGTCGACACTTCGATGCCCGACAGCCGGGCCGCGAACGGGTTGACGGCGCAGGCGCGGAACGCGCGGCCGATATAGGTGCCCTGGAACAGCAGCGCCAGGCCGCACACCAGCGCCCCGGCAACCGCCAACACGGCCAGCGAGTGGCTCGGCAAGGTCGCGCCGAAGGCGTGGAGCGTGTGGGCGGCGACCGGGCTCGGCAGGGTGCGGGCCTCGGTGCCCCAGAGCACGACCGCGACACCTTCGAGCGCGCCACCGATACCGATCGTCACGATGATGGCGCGCAGCACGTGGTTGCGCAGCGGCCGGATCGCCAACCGCTCGATCGCCGCACCGAGCAGCGCGCCGAACAGGATCGCGAGCGCCACCGCCAGCGGGTAGGGCAACCCGGTCTCGTAGAGGCTGATCGCGACCATCGCCGAGATCATCGCCATGTCGCCTTGGCCGAAGTTGATCACCCCGGTGATGTTGTAGATGCCCGTGTAGGCGATCGCCGCGATCGCGTAGATGCTGCCGATCACCAGCCCGCCGAGCAGGAATTGGACCAGGTCGGTCATTCCGCCGCGCTGGCGACCGCCGGTTCCGACAAGGCTGCGATGCGCTCGGCCACGCGGTGCAGCCGCTCGCGCCCGACCCCGTTGTCCTCGTCGACGACGATACGGGCGATGGCGCGACCGACGTCGCGCAGCGCGATCTCGTCGTCGCGCTCGGTACGCGCCGGCACGCGCACGACGGAATCCTGGCAGTTGGTCGAGATCACCGTGCCAGGTGCGCCGCGCACGCAGTCCGGCTCCTGGCCGTCGGCGACCGCGCGGATGCCCTTGCGCACGATGCGACGCAGCATCGAGACGCCGCGATCCGTGGTGCCGAGATGCTCGAGGGCGTGGAGCGCAATCGGCCGCTGCGAGACCTGGGCGTCGAAGTCGCCGGGCACGCGCTGGCGCTCCTCGTATGGCCGCTCGCCGGTCTGGCCGAGGAAGTCGACCTTCTCCTTGCCGCATTCGGCTTCGATCGAGCGACCCTCCGGATCGTTGACGCCGTCGTTGAAGTGGCGCACGCCGATGACCAAGGAATGGGTGTCGTCGATCGGCACCGTCCAGCGCGTCAGCCCGGCGCGCGTGAACGCCTTGCGGCGAGTACCGGCTTCCCAGATCGCCCCGGCCTGGACGACGTTTGGCAGCATGATGTCGTTCATGCGCACCCAGACGAGATCGTCGATCCGGCGCGAGGTGATGTAGATCATGCCGAGCGGCGTCTCGCGAAATTCCGTGACCGGCAGTTCGCCCCACGCCGGGCTGAAGTGCTCGAAGTTGACGCGCGTGTGCAGGAACACGCCATGCGCCGGGTCCATGGCGTTCTCGAATATCTGCAGCCAATTGCACGGATAGGTCAGCGAGTAGGGCACCATCCGGTTGTCGGGCTGATCGAACACGTCGTAGGTGGGGAACGCCGGCTTGAGCGCCGGCGGTCCCATATAGGCGAATACCAGACCGCCGAACTCGAGCGCGGGATAAGCGCCCTGGAAGGTCTTGTCCTTGATCTTGCTGTCGGCCGGCTCGCCGGGCGTCTCCAGGATCGTGCCGTCGACGTCGAACTTCCAGCTGTGATAGCAGCAGCGGATGCCGCGATCCTCGACGATGCCGTACTCGAGCGACGTGCCGCGATGGCAGCAGTGGCGATCGAGCAAGCCGACGCGCCCGCTCTTGTCGCGGAACACCACCAGATCCTCGCCCAGGATGCGCACCGCGACCGGCAGCTCGCCGAGCTCGGACGTCATGGCGACCGGCTGCCAGAAGCGCCGCATATATTCGCCGCACGGCGTCTCGGGGCCGACATGGGTCAGCTCGGCGTCCTCCTGCGGCAGCCGGCGGCCGTGATAGAGGCCGTAGGGCTCGCGCACGGTCTCCTTCTTCTGCCGGTCCATGTCAGTCCTCCGTGGCGATGCGGTTCGTGTGGTCCACGCGGCAGGCTGCGGCGCGCCGGGGCACGCGTCGGGCCGGCGCGCCGCCGATGCGCGTGCTGAGCGCCCCGGCGGCGGCGAGCAGCGTCGGCGCGAGCTCGAGCAAGCGGGCGCGCGTCAGGCGGGTCGTCGGTCCCGCGATGGTGAGGCAGCCGACCACGGCAGCACCGGCGGCGAACAGCGGCGCCGCGATGCCGCAGGCCCCGGGGCTGGTCTCCTCGAACGATTGGGCGTAGCCGAGACGCCGCGTTCCCTGGATCTGACGCTCGAGCTCCTTGCGCGACAGCGGCGCGACGTCGCGCGCCTTGGGCAGCGCCGCCAGCACGCCGGCGATCTCGTCGTCGGGCATGAAGGCCAGGATCGCGCGCGAGGAGGCGCCGGCAAACAGCGGCAGCCGCACGCCGACCTCGGAGACCAGCCGCAGGCCGTGCGAGCTCTCGATCTGCTCGATGCAGATCGCGGCATCGCGGGTCGGCGCCAGCTCGAACATCAGCGCGCTCTCGCCGGTTTGCGCCGCCAGCCGGCGCAGCACCGGCTGGCCGAGCTGGCGCAGGCGGTTGCGGCCGAGCGCCCGCGCGCCGAGCGCCAGCGCGAACGGCCCGAGCGCGTAGCTGCCGTCGTCGCCGGATTTGCTCAGCACCTCGTGCGCGCACAGCACCCGCAACAGCCGATGCACGGTCGGCTTGGGCAGCGCCACCGC
>JACQAI010000633.1 GCA_016195115.1 Pseudomonadota bacterium | reverse complement strand
CCGACGAGGAGCCGGCCGACCTTTCCGTGATGCTGCGCGGCCGCTGCGCGATCTTCCCCGATCAGCCGCTACCGCAATACAGCTCCAAGCACGCCGTCGCGTTCCACGCCCAGATCCTCACCGATCCGATGCGGCCGCTGGTCGCGCTGCTGTGCGAGCCCGACATGCCGGCGCGCGTCGAGTTCATGGAGTCGATGCGCTCCTACCAGCTCCACGGCATCGTGCAGACCGCCGACTGGGGCATGATCGATTGGCCGGGCGAGACCCGGCGGCGCTTCGTCATCGTCATCGATCGACCGGGCGGCAATCGCGTCATGCCGTCGCTCGACACGCCGCAGCCGCCGCTCGACGAGGAGGCGCTGGTCAACGGCCTGTTGACGCCGCTGCTGCCGTCGCTCAAGGAGCTCGCCGGGCGTGGCCTCGGGCATCGCGCGATCCGGCCCGACAACCTGTTCTATACCGACGGCGGCCGCCGCGCGATGGTGCTGGGCGAGGGCGTGACGACGGCGCCCGGCTTCGACCAGCCGGCGGTGTTCGAGACCATCGAATGCGCGATGTGCGACCCGATCGGGCGCGGCGAGGGCAGCCAGGCCAACGATCTTTACGCCCTCGGCGTCACCCTCCTGTTCCTGTTGCTCGGTCGCAACCCGGTGGCCAACACCGACGAGAAGGAGGTGCTCGCCAACAAGATCGAGTTCGGCTCCTACTCGGCGCTGGTCGGCTCCTACCGCGTGCCGCTCGGCCTGATGGAGGTGATGCGCGGCCTGTTGAGCGACGATCTCAAGGAGCGCTGGTCGGTCGCCGATCTCGACATGTGGATGTCGGGCCGGCGCCAGAGCCCGAAGCAGGCCAAGCTGCCGCAGCGCTCGTCGCGGCCGTTCATTTTCGAGGAGGTCGAATACTCCAACGCGCGCTCGCTCGCGCATGCCTTCTCCATCCAGTACGCCGAAGCCAGCAACGTGTTGCGCAGCAAGACGCTCGACAGCTGGCTGCGCCGCAGCCTGGGCGACGAGCCGCGCGCCGAGGCGCTGCAGCAGGCGGTGTCGTCGACCGCCGCGGCGATCTCCGGCGGCAAAGGCGGCGAGGACCGCATCGTCGCGCGCGGCTGCATCGCGCTCGACCCGCCGTCGCCGATCCGCTATCGCGGCTTCGGCGTCTCGGTCGACGGCATCGGCTGGGCGCTCGCCAGCTCGCTCAACGACCGCGACCGCCGCCAGCTGGTCTCCGAGGTGATCTCGTCGCGCCTGCCGATCCATTGGGTGGCGGCGCAGGCCAAGCCCAAGGGCGAGGACCTGCGCGCGGTCCAGATGCTCGAGAAGCTGCCCGCGATCATCGACCAGGTCGGCATCGGCTACGGCTTCGAGCGCTGCCTCTACGAGCTCAACCCGTCGCACCGCTGCCTGTCGCCGATGTTCGACCGCGCCTACATCACCGCCATCCAGCAGGTGCTGCCGGCGCTCGAGATCGTCGCCCAGCGCGCCGACCGGCCCGACACGCCGTTCGACCGCCATTTGATCGGCTTCATCGCCGCGCGGGTCCAAAAGCAAGTCGACGAGCTCTTGCGGGGCCTCGCCACCAACGATCCGTCGACGCGCAATCTCGCGATGCTGCGCCTGTTCGCCGCCATCGAGGAGCAGCAGGAAGCCCTGATGCCGGTGCCCAACCTGGCGAAGTGGATCGCCGGCTTGTTGGATCCCGTTGTCAATGGGTTCCACCATCGCCGGCGGCGCGACAAGATGGCGGCGTTGGTCCAGGCGACCGCCGAGCAGGGCATCCTGTCCGAGCTCCTCAAGGTGCTGGCGGACGACAAGGAGAAGAGCGCCGACGACCAGGGTTTCTCCGGCGCCGCCGCGGAATATCGCGAGATCGACCAGCAGGTTCGCGACATCGAAGGCAGCTACGAGATCCGCATGGACGACGCGCGGCTGCTCGGCGAGCAGATCGCCGCGGCCGGCGGCGGCCTGCTGGTCAGCCTCGCGACGGCGTTCGCCGTGTTCGCGACCTTGGCGTGAGGGACGTGATGAACGGGCTCAGGGAAGGACGACCCGATGGCTGAGATGACGGTTCCCGCCGCGCGTCCGCGGCGCCGGATCGTATCGACAGCGCTGTGGATCATGGCGCCGCTGGTGCTGATCTTCGCGCTGCCGACCGTGATCCTGATGGTGCTCGGCCTGCTGCCGACCATTGTCGCGTGGTTCGTCGACCGGCGCGACGAGAAGTACGCCGCCTACTGCGTCGGCGGCTTCAACCTGTCGGGCGTCATACCCTATCTGTTCGTGCTGTGGGCCGGCGGCGACACCATGCACGCGCTCAGCAAGATCTTGACCAATCCGTTCGCCTGGCTGGTGATGTTCGGCGCCGCGGCGATCGGCTGGCTGGCCAACTACTGGGCGCCCCAGGTCACCATGCGGATCCGGCGCGCTCGCGACCGCGGCGAAGCCGCCCGCCTGCGCAAGCGCCAGGAGCAGATCCTCGAGGAGTGGGGCCCCGAGGTCATGCCGCCGGAGTGAGCAGAAGTCAGAAAGACAGAAACCAGAAGCCAGAAGCCAGAAGCCAGAAGGGTCCCTCTTCTGGCTTCTGGCTTTCTGGCTTCTGACTAACTCGCCGCAGGCGCGTGCAGCCGCTGCTCGATTGCGGCGTTCTTGATCGCCTTCTGCAGCTTCTCGAAGGCGCGCACCTCGATCTGGCGCACGCGCTCGCGGCTGATGTTGTAGTGCTGGCTCAAATCTTCGAGCGTCGTCGGGTTGTCGCGCAGCCGGCGCTCGGTGAGGATGTGGCGCTCGCGCTAGTTCAAGCCGCGCATCGCGTCGGTCAGCAGCTTGTGGCGCTTGCCGAGCTCCTCGCGGTCGGCGAGCTTGATCTCCTGGCTGTCGGTTTCGTCGACCAACCAGTCCTGCCACTCGCCCTCGCCGTCGATGCGCAGCGGCGCGTTCAGGCTGTGGTCCGGCGCCGCCAGGCGCCGATTCATGTTGACGACGTCGGTCTCGGGCACGTCGAGCTCGGTGGCGATCTTCTTGACGTGCTCGGGCGACAGGTCGCCCTCGTCGATCGCCTGCATCTGGCCCTTGAGCTTGCGCAGGTTGAAGAACAGCTTCTTCTGCGCCGCCGTGGTGCCCATCTTCACCAGGCTCCAGCTGTGCAGGATGTATTCCTGGATGGCGGCGCGGATCCACCACATCGCGTAGGTCGCCAGGCGGAAGCCGCGGTCGGGGTCGAAGCGCTTGACCGCCTGCATCATGCCGACGTTGCCTTCGGAGATCAGCTCGTTGAGCGGTAGCCCATGGCGATCTTGGCGACCAGGCGCAGGTGGCTGGTCACCAGCTTGTGCGCGGCCTCGAGGTCGCCGTGCTCGCGCCAGCGCTGCGCGAGCATGAACTCCTCCTCGGGCTGCAGCATCGGGAACTTGCGGATCTCCTGGAGATACCGCGCCAGATTCCCTTCGGAGCCAATGATCGGCAGCGTCGTGGCAGCCATCGCAATCCCTTCCACGGTCCCGCAGCCCGGGACCACCCTTCAATACGCCGGGAACCCGTCGTCTATTCCCCGGGACGGTTCCCGTCTCTTGCACCCACCATACCAGACCTCATCGGTCCGGAATAGGATCTTTCTGTAAGGTTTCTAAACTGGTCAGCAGCCCGGCGAGGTCGGCGGGCGGCGGCCGGGTGAAGCTCAGATGCTCCCCGGAGACCGGGTGGACGAAGCCTAAGGTGTTGGCGTGCAAGGCCTGGCGGCCGATCCCGGCGGCCACGGCGGCGACCCGCGGATCGGCCTTGCGGGTGCGGCCATAGAGCGGGTCGCCGAGCAGCGCATGGCCGATATGCGCGAGATGGACGCGGATCTGGTGGGTCCGGCCGGTCGCCAGGCGGCATTCCAGCAGGCTCGCCGCGCCGCCGGCGAACCGCGCCCGGGTGCGGTAGCGCGTCAGCGCCGCTTTGCCGCCGCGCGTCACCACCGCCATTTTCTTGCGGTTGGTCGGGCTGCGGCCGATGG
>JACQAI010000632.1 GCA_016195115.1 Pseudomonadota bacterium | reverse complement strand
ATTTCCGCCGAATTTCCGGGATGAATGGATCACCAGATTCCTCATGCCGAGCGGCCGGTTCACGCTGAAACTCGGGAGCACGAATGGCAGCGACGGGACCCTAGACCGTGGTCGCGCCGGCGGCGTTGTAGGTGATGTGGCAGAAGTCGCGGAACGCCTTGGCGCCAGGGTCGAGCTTGGCGCCGCGCTTCCAGGCGAGGCCCACATCCATCGAGGGCACGTCGTCGTCGATCAGGCGCGCCTCGATGCGGTCGCCCTCGAGCGACCAGGGCCGATAGACCATGTCGGAAAGGATGGCGACACCGGCACTGGTCGCCACCATGCTGCGCACCGCCTCGACCGACCAGGTGCGAAAGACGATGTTGGGCGCGAAGCCGCGCCGGGTCCAATAGCCCATCGCGGTCTGCTCGGCCTCGTCGATCAGCAGCATGATGTAGGGCTCGGGCGCGATGTCGGCGAGCGTGACGCGGCCTGCATGATTGAGCGGATGGTTGGCCGGCAGCCATAAGCGGCGCTTGGACTGGATCAACACCTCGGTGTCGATCTCGTCGGCATTGCGCAGGTTCGAGGACAGGAGCACGGCGAGATCGACCGACCCGTCGACGAGACGCGCCTCGATCTCGCTGCGGTCCATTTCGTGCAGCTCGACCTCGATGCCGGGAAAGCTGCGGCGAAAGCGCGCCAGCGGCGCCGGCAGAAAATAGCCGGCGACGGTGTAGGTGACGGCGATCGAGACGCGCCCCTCCAGGTCGAAGCGCGTGCGGCGCGGCGCCTGCAGCGCCTCCTGGACGGCGGCGGTCACATTGCGCGCATGCAGCAGGAACTGGTTGCCTTCGGAGGTCAGCTGCACGCCGTTGGCGTGACGGCGGAACAGCCTGGCGCCGGTCTCGCGCTCGAGCGCCTTGACCGCCTCGGTCACGGCCGATTGCGAGACGCCGAGCGCCGAGGCCGCCGCCGACACCTTCCCGGCCTCGGCGGTGGCGATGAAATAGCGGATCTGGCGCAGGGATATAGACATCTGATTTTCCGATAACAAAGGCACAGTTTTTGTGATTTTACAATACCCACACGCTGCGCAAGGATCGATCCGCAACCGCTGACCGGCCGACCAATAACGGCCGGAAAACCCATAGGGAGGACCACGATGCAAAGTTTGGGAAGAGCCGCCCTGCTGACCGCCGCCGGCGCCGTCGCGCTGGCGTTTTCGGCCGGCGGCGCGGCCGCAAAGGACTGGTATCCGTTCCCGGTCCAGTCCTGGCAATCGTTCGACATGGCTAGCCCGCGCACGGATATCGAGTACACGCCGCTCCCGAAGGCCGACAAGAAGTGGAACATCTGCGTGTCCTTCCCGCACATGAAGGACGCCTACTGGCTCGCGGTCGATTACGGCGTGGTCGCCGAATCGAAGGAGCTGGGCGTGAAGATGACGCTGGTCGAGGCCGGCGGTTACACCAACCTCAACAAGCAGATTTCGCAGATCGAGGATTGCGTCACCGCCGGCGCCCAGGGCGTGGTGATCGGCGCGATCTCCTATGACGGACTCAACAATCTGGACTCCGAACTCAAGGGCAAGGGCATCCCGGTCATCGACGTGATCAACGGCATGTCATCGCCCGACATCTCGGCCAAGTCGCTCGTCTCCTTCGGCGAGATGGGCTACATGACCGGCGAATATCTGGCGAAGATGCACCCCAAGGGCAGCGGCAAGGTCAAGGTTGCCTGGTTCCCCGGACCGCCGGGCGCGGGCTGGGTCGAGGCCGGCAACACGGGCTTCCTCGACGCGGTCAAGGACAGCGACATCGAAGTGGTCGACACCAAGTATGGAGACACCGGCAAGGAGGTGCAGCTGAAGCTGGTGGAGGACACGCTCGAGGCCTATCCCGACATCAAATACATCGTCGGCACCTCGCCCACGGCGGAGGCCGCGATGGGCCTGCTGCGCGACCGCGGGCTCGAAGACAAGATCAAGGTATTGGCCTACTACTTCACCCCGGGCGTCTATGAAGGGATCAAGGCCGGCCGCATCTTGGCCGCGCCCACCGATTCGGCCGTGATCCAGGGTCGCATCGCCATCGATCAGATTGTGCGCATCCTGGAGGGCAAGCCCTTCGAGAAACATGTCGGCCCGAAGCTCTATGTGATCGACAGCACGAACATCAACAGCTTCGACCACGATTCTTCGTTGGCGCCGGACGGCTTCCAGCCGACCTTCACGGTCGAATGACGTCGACGGCCCCGACGGGCTGACATCAGAGAGGTCTTCCGCAAGTGCTCGAAAAGCTTGCGGAGCCGGCCGGGAGCCCGCCCGAGGGCGGGCTCCCGCTGCTCCGGCTCGAATCCGTCAGCAGACAGTTTCCGGGCGTGCTCGCCCTCGATCGCGTCGATTTCGATCTGCGGGCGGGCGAGGTGCATGTCCTGTTCGGCGAGAACGGCGCCGGCAAATCCACGCTCATCTCGATCGTCGCGGGCGCGCTCAGGCCAAGCGGCGGCCGCCTCCTGTTCAAGGGCCAGCCGGTCGAGCTCGATTCGGTGCATCAGGCGCGCGGGCTCGGCATCAGCGCCGTGTTCCAGGAATTCTCGCTGGTGCCGCAGATGACGGTCGAGGAGAACCTGTTCCTCGGCGGTGAAATGAAGGGCGGGCCGTTCCTCGACAAGGGTGCCATGCACCGGCGCGCCACGGAGATGCTGGACCGCCTCGGCTTTCCGCTGAAGCCGACGGCGCGGGTTGCGCAGTTGAGCCGTGCCGAGCAGCAAATGGTGGAAATCGCCAAGGCATTCCGCTCCGATCTCTCGGTGCTGATTCTCGACGAGCCGACCGCCTCCTTGACCGAGCGCGAAACCGAGCGCCTGTTCGCGCTGATCGAGCAGGCCAAGGCCCAGGGCGTGGGCATCATCTACATCACGCACCGCCTGGCCGAGATCAAACGCGTCGGCGACCGCATCACGGTCTTGCGCGACGGCAGGTACATCGCCACGCTGGCCGCGGCGCAAGCGAGCGAAGCCAGGCTGGTCGAACTCATGACCGGGCGCGTCATCAGCCAGATCTTCCCCAAAGTGAACTACAGGCCCGGCGAGCTGGTGCTCGAGACCGAGCACCTCTCCACCACCGCCGGCACGGTCAGCGACGTCTCGATCCGCGTACACGCGGGCGAGATCGTCGGGCTGGCGGGGCTGGTCGGCTCGGGCAAGTCGGAGGTGGCGCGCGCCTGCTTCGGCATCGAGCCGCTCGCCTCGGGGCGCGTGCGGTTTCTGGGCCAGGACGTGACGCGCGCGAGCCCCCGCCGCATGCTGGATCTGGGCTTCTTCTATGTGCCGCCCGACCGGCGCACCGAGGGGCTGGTGACCGGACGCGGTGCCCGCGAGAACATCGCCCTGCCCTCGCTCCATGGCGAGGCGTTCTCGGGACGGCTCTTTCTCAAGCGGCGGGCGGAGAGAGCCAAGACCCAGGCGCTCGCCAGGCAGCTCAATCTGCAACCGCTCAATATCGAGCGGCCGATCGAGCATTTCTCCGGCGGCAACCAGCAGAAGGTCCTGCTCGCCAAGGCGCTCACCCGCGACGTCCGCCTGTTCGTGTTCGACGAGCCCACGGTCGGCGTCGACGTCGGAACCCGCGTCGCCATCTACGAGTTCATCCGCGACCTGTGCGAGGCGGGTGCCGCGGTCCTGCTGATCTCCTCGGACCTGCCCGAAATCCTGCATCTGACCAACCGGGCCTATGTCATGTATCGCGGCTCCTTGCGCACGGAGCTGGTCGGGGCCGACATTACCGAGGACAAGGTGCTGAGCCATTTCTTCGAGCGGGAGGCGGCGTGATGGGAGCCGGTCAGGCGCGAGGCTCGGGCAAGACCCGGACGGCCAAGGAGTGGATGCAGACGATGTTCGTGCGGCTGGGCGTGCTGCCCTTCCTGCTCGTCATCGCCGTGGTCGTGTTCACGCTGATATCCCACAACTTCCTGTCGCTCCAGAACCTGATCAACGTGGCGCGGCAGTCGACCTACCTGACCATGGTGGCGATGGGCCAGATGCTGGCCCTCCTGACCGGCGGCTTCGATCTGTCGGTCGGCACCATCCTCGCCCTGACCTCGGTGGTCGGCGCCATGGCGATGGCGGCGGTCGCGGCGGGCGATCCCAATGCGGTGGCGCTCGCGATCGGCGTGGGCATGATCGCCGGCGTGGCCGGCGGCACCGCCATCGGCGTCGTCAACGGGATCGGCGTGGCGCTCCTCGGCGTGTCGCCCTTCATGATGACGCTGGGCATGGCCTCGGTCGGCTTCGGCGTCGCCCTCTTCCTCACCGGCGGCGTGCCGGTCTACGGCATGCCCGACATCTTCGGAAAGCTGTTCGGCTTCGGCCAGCTGCTCGGCGTCCCGGTGCCGATCTACGTCACCGTCGCGCTGGCCCTGTTCATGTATGTGCTGCTCAACTGGACGCGGATGGGCCGCTACTTCTACGCGATCGGCGGCAACCCGAAGGCCTCGCTGCTCTCCGGCATCAACACCCGCTTCAACCTGTTCATGGCCTATGTGCTCTGCGCGGGCCTGACCTCCATCTCGGGCGTGATGCTGACCGCGCGGCTCGAGACGGGCGAGGCCAATATCGGCGCCACCATGCCGCTCGAAT
>JACQAI010000631.1 GCA_016195115.1 Pseudomonadota bacterium | reverse complement strand
GCTCAAGGTCCAGGTCGGCGAGCTGGTCGAGCAGGACCAGGTCGCGGCCGCGACGCCGGGCCCGGGCGGCTCGGGTTCGGGCGCGCCGACCGGCAGCGTCACCGAGCTCGGGCTGCAGCTGGCGCCGGTCAGCCAGCCGCTGCGCGAGAAGTTCGGCCTCGCCGACGACGTCCAGGGCGTGATCGTAACCGAGGTCTCGGGCAGCAGCCCGGCCGGCGAGAAGGGCATCAAGCCAGGCGACATCATCGTCGAGGTCGGCCAGGAAGAGGTGAAGAGCCCGGCCGACGTCGCGACCAAGATCAAGGCCGCGCGCGACGCCAAGCGCAAGTCGGTGCTGCTGCTGGTCGACCAGAAGGGCGATCTGCGCTTCGTCGCCGTCAAGATCGACGGCTAGCTGCGCGGCGCGGACGCTGTCCGATTGACAGCGTCCGCGCTTTCGCAGAGCATCCGCGCATGATCGCTCGCGTTGCTCTCACGTCGCGAAAGCCGGGCCCCGCCGGGGCCGAGGGTAACCGCGCGCGCTGAATCGACGCCGCAGCGATCACCACCAGGGCCCCGCCGGTTTGGACGGGGCCTTTTCATTTGCACACCTGTTCCGCATCGGTCGGGCCCGCATCACGAGGAGACGGGCCATGGACGACATTTCAGGAATTTGGTTGCCGTTGATCACGCCGTTTCGCGACGGCGCGCTCGACGAGGCGTCGCTGACGCGCCTCGCTGCGCACTACCTACGCCAGCCGATCGACGGCTTTATCCTCGCGGCGACCACGGGCGAGGGTCTGGTGCTCGACGACGACGAGACCGCGCGTGCCGTCGCGCTGGTGGCCGCCGAGGTGGCACGGCGCAAGCCGGTATTCCTCGGCCTGTGCGGCAGTGACACGCGCAAGCTGGTCAAGCGCCTGACGACGACCGCGTCGTGGCCGGTCGACGGCTACCTGATCACGTGTCCCTATTATTCACGGCCGTCGCAGGACGGCATGTTTGCGCATTTCAGTGCGCTCAGCGGGGCGACCGACCGGCCGATCCTGGTCTACAACATTCCCTACCGCACCGGCGTCAACCTTGCCAACGACACGCTGCTGCGCCTTGCCGCGCAGCACGCGAACATCGTCGGCGTCAAGGACTGCTGCGCCGATGCCGCGCAGAGCGCCGACCTGCTGCGCCGACGCCAGCCGGGATTCAGCGTGCTGACCGGCGAGGACGCGCTGTTCCTCGGCGCACTCGCCGGCGGCGCCGACGGCGGCATCCTGGCGACCGCGCATGTCGATCCCGCGGCGTTCGCGGCGGTGCGCACGGCGATCCTCGGCGGCACGCTCGCCGACGCCCGCGCGCGCTGGGACCGTCTGGTCGATCTGGTGCGCCTGCTGTTCGCAGAACCCAACCCGGCGCCGATCAAGCACTGCCTGTGGCGTCAGGGCCTGATCGCCTCGCCCGAGCTGCGCTTGCCGATGACCGGCATCGGCGCGGCGCTCGCGGAACGGCTCGACGCGCTGCTGCAGGCGCGCCGCGCGGCCTGATCGTCACGCGGTGACGAATTCCGCCTTCGTATAGCCCTGCAGGTAGAGGAGCGCGGTCAGGTCGGCGTGGTCGATCCGCACGGCGGCGGTGGCCGCGAGGATCGGTTTGCCGCGGTAGGCGACGCCCAGCCCGGCGGCTTCGACCATCGGCAGGTCGTTGGCGCCGTCGCCAACCGCCAGGCAATCGGCCGGCGTCAGGTTGCACTGCGCCGCCAGGCGTTGGAGCGCCGCCAGTTTGGCGGCGCCGTCGAGCACCGGCTCGACCACCTTACCGGTCAGCCGACCGTGGCTGAGTGCGAGGTCGTTGGCCTGGTCGAGATCGAAGCCGACCCGCGCGCGCACCAGGTCCGTGCAGAAGCGGAAGCCGCCCGAGACCAGCGCGGTCGTCGCGCCGGCGCGGCGCATGGTGCGCACCAGGGTCTCGGCGCCCGGGCTCAGGCGCATGCGCGCAGCGGTGCGCGCCAGCGCTGCGACCTCGAGGCCGGCGAGCATCGCGACGCGTTCGCGCAGCGCATCGGCGAAATCGATCTCGCCGCGCATCGAACGCGCCGTGATCGCGGCGACCCGCGCGCCGACGCCAGCCGCATCGGCGAGTTCGTCGAGCGTCTCGTTCTCGATGATGGTCGAATCCATGTCGGCGATCAGCAGCCGCTTCCGACGCCCCGCCGCCGGCACCGTGGCGACGTCGATCGCCCGGCCCGCAAGCATACCGGCGACCGCCGCCGCGATCGCTGTCGGCGCGCCGTCGAACATCAGGTCGACCGCTTCGCCCGGCGCCAGCCAGCGCGGTGACTCGATCCGCGCGCCGACCCCGCGCATGGCCTCGATCGCGGTCGCCAGCGTGCTATGGTCGAGCGGTTGCGCGCGCGGCGCGGCGATCAACACCAGGACATCGGGCATGGCCGGCATAGTGGTGACGACGCGCGACCTTGGCAATCGCGACTCATGACGGCGTCGCGCCCCGTGCTCGTGATCGCCGGCCCGACCGCGAGCGGCAAGTCGGGCCTGGCGCTGGCGCTGGCCGAGCGGCTCGATGGCGCGCTGATCAACGCCGACGCCATGCAGGTCTATCGCGAGCTCCGCATCCTGACGGCGCGCCCGACGCAAGCCGATCTCGCGCGCGCGCCGCATCATCTCTACGGCGTGCTCGATGCTGCCGACGCCTGTTCGGCGGCGCGCTGGCGCGCGCTCGCGCTGGAAGCGATCGCGGCGGCGGCGCCGCGCCGGCCGATCGTGGTCGGCGGCACCGGCCTCTATCTGCGCGCGCTGCTGCGCGGCCTGACGCCGCTGCCGCCGGTGCCGGCGGCGGTGCGCGAGGCAGCGACGGCGCGCCGGCGCGCGCTGGGCGCCGAAGCGTTCCACCGCGAGGTCGCAGCGCGCGATCCCGTGATGGCCGCCAAGCTGCCAGTCGGCGACCGCCAGCGTCTGATCCGCGCCTGGGAGATTTTTGAAGCGACGGGGCGACCTTGGAGCGCGTGGCTGGCCAGGCCTACCGAGGCGCCGCCGAGCGGGCTCAACTTCGCCGTGCTCGCGCTCGCGCCGCCGCGCGACGCGCTCTACCGCGCGATCGACGCGCGCCTCGTCCGCATGGTCGACGACGGCGCGCTCGACGAGGTCCGCGCCGTCATGGAGCTCGATCCGGCGCTGCCGATCCACAAGGCGCTCGGCGTCCGCGAGCTCGCCCGGCACCTGCGCGGCGAGCTCGCGCGCGAGGCGGCCGTGGCGGCCGC
>JACQAI010000630.1 GCA_016195115.1 Pseudomonadota bacterium | reverse complement strand
TCGGCCGCGTTCCTGCCCGACAACCGCACCCTGCTGACCGGCGGCGCCGACGGCCTCGTGCGGCGCTGGAACGCGCTGACCGGCGAGGACATCGGCTCGGTCGCGACCGCCGCCGTCGAGGATCCGCTCGCCGCCTACGCCGGCGATCGCGGCGCCGAGATTTTTCGCGCCTGCGTCGCCTGCCACACCTTGACGCCGGATCAGGCCAACCGCGCCGGGCCGACCTTGGCCGGCGTGTTCGGCCGCCGCATCGCGACCCAGCCGGGCTACGACTATTCGCCGGCGCTCAAGCAGCTCGACATCGTGTGGACCCCGGAGACGGTCGCCAAACTGTTCGAGCTCGGCCCCGCCACCTACACGCCCGGCACCAAGATGCCCGAGCAGCGCATCACCGCGCCCGACGACCGCGCCGCGCTGGTCAAGTTCTTGGAGAAGGCCGCGAAGCACAAATAACTCCTCCCCCACGCTGCGCGCGAGGGAGGAGTTACTTGTGTGCACGCGGGACGGTGCGGCGGATTGCCATCGCGGGTTGCCGAGCCTAACCTTTCGACCAATCGATATCGGCATCAGGAGGACCGCCATGAGGCTGGCCAGGCTGATCTGCGGCGCGCTCGCCGCCGCTTGGATCGTCGTCGCGCTGCCGGCGGGCGCCGATACGCCGCAAGCGGTCGACCGGCCCGAGACGCTCGGTTTCGCCGCCGATCGGCTGCAGCGCGTCACCCAGGTGTTCCAGGGCTACGTCGACGCGGGACAATTGCCCGGCGCGGTGGTGCTGATCGCGCGCCACGATAAGGTCGCGTACCTGCGCGCCTTCGGTTTCCAGGATCGCGAGAAGCAGATCGCCATGGCGCCGGACGCGATCTTCCGCATCGCCTCGATGACCAAGCCGATCGTCACGGTCGCCGCCATGATGCTGGTCGAGGAGGGCCGGCTCGATCTCGCCGCGCCGGTGCATCAGTACATCCCCGAGTTCAAGGACATCCCGGTCGGCGTCGAGACGCGGGATGCCAAGACCGGCAAGACCGAGCTGGTGCTCGGCCCGCAAAAGCGCCCGATGACGGTGCAGGATCTGCTGCGCCACACCGCCGGCCTGGTCTACGGCCAGTTCGGCGACGGCCTGGTGCACCGCGCCTACCGCGCCGCCAACGTGTCGGACCGCGGCCAGAGCTTGGCCGAGCAGATCACCAAGCTGTCGACGCTGCCGCTCGCCCATCAGCCCGGCGAGGTCTGGGAGTACAGCATGGCGACCGACGTGCTCGGCCGCGTCGTCGAGATCGTCAGCGGCCAGACGCTCGACGCGGTCATCGCCGCGCGCATCACCCAGCCGCTCGGCATGGCGTCGACCGGCTTCCACGTCCGCGAGGCCGACCTCGGCCGGCTGGCGCAACCGCAGATCGACGCGGCCTCCGGTGCCCGGCCGCCGATGGCCGACGTCACCAAGCCGCCGCGCCTGCTGTCGGGCGGCGGCGGCATGGTGTCGACCGCCAGCGACTATCTGCGCTTCGCCAAGATGCTGCTGCATCGCGGCGCGCTCGGCGACGTCAGCGTGCTGGCGCCGACCACCGTGAGCCTGATGACCGCCGACGCGCTGCCGCCCGGCATCGGCTTTTCGGCGCGCGCCCACACCCTGATGGCCGACCTCGCGCCGACGCCGGCGGCCGGCCAGGGTTTTGGGCTCGGCTTCGCGATCCGCACCGCGGTCGGCCACAACCCGTTGCCGAGCTCGGTCGGCACGTTCTACTGGACGGGCGCCACCGGCACGACCTTCTGGATCGACCCCAAGGAGAAGCTGGTCGGCATCATGATGATCCAGGTGCCGCTGCTGCAGACCGGCGTCTATCGCCGCGCCATGCGCCAGCTGACCTACCAGGCGCTGAACGACAAGGGGGAGTGACGCGCCGTAATTCCGACACCGTCATTGCATCTGTTTGACGCGGCGGCGCGCCGCGTCGCATAAGACGTGCCGTCGTTGAGAGAGTTGAGAGGGAAGGCGAGTCATGGTCGTACGAGCGGGGCGTGAGTTCCTGGCGATCCCGGGCCCCACCACGGTGCCCGACGAGGTGCTGCGCGCGATGCACCGCCCGGCGGTCGACATCTATTCCGGGCCGCTGCTGGCGATCACCGACAGCCTGCTGAGCGATCTCCCCAAGCTGTTCCGCACATCCGGGCGCGCCTACATCTACATCGCCAACGGCCACGGCGCCTGGGAGGCCGCGCTGTCCAACGTGCTGTCGCGCGGCGACAAGGTGCTGGCGCTGGAGAGCGGCCGCTTCGCGATCGGCTGGGGCGACGCCGCGGCGCGCATGGGCCTCGAGGTCGAGATCCTCAAGGGCGACTGGCGCTGCGCGGTCAAGCCCGCGGCGCTCGAAGCCCGGCTGCGCCAGGACACGGCCGGCGCCATCAAGGCGATCCTGGCGGTGCAGATCGACACCGCCTCGGGGGTGATCAACGATATCGCGGCGATCGGCCAGGCGATCAAGGCCGCCAAGCACGACGCGCTCCTGATGGTCGACACCGTGGCGTCGCTCGGCTGCGTGCCGTTCGAGATGGACAAGTGGGGCGTCGACGTCGCGATGTCGGGCTCGCAGAAGGGCCTGATGACGCCGCCCGGCCTCGGCTTCGTCGCCGCCAACGAGCGCGCCCGCGCCGCGCACCAGAAGGCCGACCTGCGCACGCCCTACTGGGACTGGACGTCGCGCGACGGCGAGATCCATTACCAGAAATACGCCGGCACGCCGCCCGAGCATCTGATGTTCGGGCTGCGCCAGGCGCTCGACATGCTGTTCGCCGAAGGCCTCGAAAACGTCTTCTTGCGCCACCGCTTGCTCGCCGAGGCGACCCGCGCCGCGGTCGGCAAATGGGCCGAGGGTCAGGCGTTCGGCTTCAACATCGTCGAGGCCGCCGAGCGCTCCGACACCGTGACGGTGGTGCTGATGACCGAGGGCCGCGACCCCAAACCGCTGCTCGACTACTGCCACCAGAAATGCGGCGTCGTGGTCGGCCACGGCATCGGCGCGCTCGCCGGCAAGGCGTTCCGCATCGCCCACATGGGCCACGTCAACGCACCGATGATGCTCGGCACGCTCGGCGTCGTCGAAGTCGGCCTGCACGCGCTCGGCATTCCGCATGGCAGCGGCGGCATCCAGGCCGCGGTCGACAGTTTGGGCGAGAGCGTGCCGGCGTAGGGGCGGAGAAAGCGGCTGTATTTCGATGCCGCTAGACACGCAACATGAGGAGGTAGGTCCTCCTTGGGCTTCCTACCGTCGGACCGGCTTGAGCAGGGCTCGTGATCGAAACCGCGCGGCCTCGACGACCACGTAGTGCCCCAGCAGGTTCGGGCCAAATCTGCCGATCGCGGCGTCCAGGCGCGTCCACTTGAGCAAGCTCTTTTCCGGATCGAGGCGGAGGAGCACGACCCCGGGAGGAGCCATTCCGGAGCGGAAGACCAAGTCGCCAAAATCCTTGTCCTCGGTCAGCAGCAACCTTCCTTCGTCATGCGCGCGGCGCAGAACGTCGGTATCGGTTGCGCCTGACGCGCTTTCGGCGATGTAGGAGACGTCGTGTCCTGCGGCCCGAAGCCGGCTCACGTGGGCCGCATCGACGCACTCGTCGGCGAGCGAGCGCAACCTGGCCATCGGCTCAGCGATAGACGAGCTCCTCGTCGGCGAGATAGTCGGCCGCGAAGGCTTGGGCGGCGCGGATGTCGTCGGCCGTGAGCTTGGGATGGTCGGCGAGGATCGCGTCGGTTGCCATCCCGGCGCCGAGCTTGCGCAACACCAGCTCGACCGGGACTCGCGTGCCGCGGATCACGGGCTTGCCGCCCATGACTTCGGGATTGATCTCGATCCGCTCGTGCCCCATGGCCGCTGGTCCAGAAATCTCCGCGCGTATTCTAGCACGACCTGGGACGGCTGGCGTGATTCCTCCGCCGCCTACCGGCGCAGCGGCACCTTGTGGGAAGGCCGCTACCGCGCCGCACCGATCGACAGCGAGGCCTACTCCCTCGCGTGTTGCCGCCGTCGTTCCGACGCCAGCGCGGCAGGGGCAAAGCGCTGCGAGCGCAGCGAACGTCCGAGCTGCGGCCGACGCCCCGCGCGGCCTAGAGTCGGAACAAGGGCAGCAGCGACTCGAGGCTGAAGGTCAGGCCGGGGCGGTGGCCCTCGGCGAGCCGCGCGGCGCGCCGCGCATCGTCGGCCGCGAGCACGACGTGAGTGCGGGGCGCGTCGGCCGCCTCGAAACGCTCGACCTTGAGGGTGCGGCCGTGGGGCAATCCGGCGATGAAAGCGACCAGCGCGTCGTGCGGCGGACCGAAGCCGCCGTCGAGCAGCAGCCCGGGCGCATCGGGTACGGTCGCGACCGTCCGGCACACCGCATCGATCGCGGCGCCGAACGTGAGCCCGGGCCAGCGCTCGGGCTCGAGCAGCGGGTCGATCGCGGCGCTGCCGAGCAGCAGCGCGATGTCGAACGCGTCGAGGAAGCGGCTGTCGACCATCGCGAGCTTGAAGGCCTGGCCGTGAAAGAACGCGTCGGGCACCAGCGCCGCGTCGAGCGGTGGCGG
>JACQAI010000029.1 GCA_016195115.1 Pseudomonadota bacterium | reverse complement strand
GCGGGTCGCGAACGACGTCACGTTGTCGAGCGGCACCCGCACCGTGCAGGCGGTCACCGACTCGATCTTGGCGGCAGGATCGTTCTTCATCGGTATTCTCCTACGGGTTCTTCACCCACTTCAAAATGTGCTTGGCGACGGCGACCAGCTCGCCGCGCTGGTTGGTCACCTTGATGTCGGAAATCGAGCGCCGGCGCGCGGGATCGATCGCCGCGATCGTGTAGCTCACCGTCACGGTGTCGTTGATGAACACGGGCCCGAGGAAGCGCACGCCGTCGTAGCCGAGCGACACCGGGGTCTCGTCGATGCCGGCGCCGACGCAGCGCTCGATCATCTTGGTCGAGGCAGTCGACATATAGCCAACCAAGAGCGCGCCGTGGGCGATGCGCCGGCCGTAGGTCGACTGGCGCATGTACTCCTCATCGACATGGTTGCCGGAGAAATCGCCCGTGATGCCGGCGAACAGATAAATGTCGGTCTCGCCGACCGTCTTGCGGACCGTCACCTGGTCGCCCATCGCGACATGGAAATCCTGCATGGCCTCCTCCAACCCGTTGATTTAACATAGCCTCAATCGATCCAGGAGCGAACCATGGCCCGGTTCAAGAGCTACGTGCCCAGCGGGGTGATCCCCGCCTGCCTGCTGCCGTTCAACAGCGATTTCAGCATCGACGAGGCGGGCTTGCGCAAGCACCTCGCCGACGTCGGCGCAGTCGACGGCATCACGGCCGTGACCGTCAACGCGCACGCCAGTGAGGTCGCGTCGTGCACGTTCGACGAGCAGATCCGCGTCATGGAGATCACCGGCGAGGCGCTCGGCGACCGCCTGCCGATCGTCTGCGGCATCTATGCCGATGGCAGCTTCGAAGCGGCGCGGCTGGCGCGCATGGCCGAGCGCACCGGCGCCTCGGCGCTCCTGGTGTTCCCCTCACAAACGCTCGGCATGGGCGGCGCGCTGCGCCCCGAGATGGCGCTGGCGCACTTCAAGTGCATCGCCGATGCGACCGATCTGCCGATCATCGTCTTCCAGTATCCGGCGGCGAGCAACGTGCAGTACCCGGTCGAGACTCTATTGAAGCTGTTCGAGCAAGTGCCCGCGATCAAGGCGATCAAGGACTGGTGCAACGACGCGATGCTGCACGAGCGTCACGTCACCACGTTCCAGGCGCTGCCGCGGCCCGTCACCGTGCTGTCGACCCATAGCGCCTGGCTGATGAGCTCGCTGGTGATGGGCTGCAACGGCCTCTTGTCTGGCGCCGGCTCGGTCATCGCCGACTTGCAGGTCGCGCTGTTCCGCGCCGTCCAGGCCGACGACCTCAAGCTCGCCAAGCGCATCAACAAGCGCATGCTGCCGATGGTCCAGGCGTTCTACGCGCCGCCCTTCCTCGACATGCACAACCGCATGAAGGAGGCCCTGGTGCTGCTCGGGCGGCTCGACCAGGCCGTGGTGCGGCCGCCGCTCATGAAGCTCGACGCGGCCGAGATCGCGCGCCTCAAGGCCGCGATCAAGGCCGCCGGCATCGCGCGCGACGGCGCCTTCGCCAGCGCCGCCTGACGGCCGAGCACGATCGCGCACAACATCGCGGATTTGGGGGAAACGACATGCGGAAATTGGTGGTGCTGGGGGCGAGCCTGCTGGCGCTCGGCCTCGGGTGGGATGCGTCGGCGCAATCGACGATCAAAATCGGCGTCCTGATGCCGCTGACCGGCAACGCGGCGAGCGCCGGCAACTCGTCCAAGATCGCGGTCGAGCTCGGCGCCGAGATCGTCAACAACGCCCATCCCGAGCTGGCGCCGCTGCCGCTCGCCGCGACCGCGGGATTGCCTGGCCTGGGCGGCGCCAAGATCGAGCTCGTGATCGCCGACCACCAGGGCAACCCGTCAGTCGGCCAGAGCCAGACCCTGCGCCTGATCACCCAGGAGCAGGTGATCGCGATCACCGGCTCCTATCATTCGTCGGTGACCTTGACGACCAGCGCCACCGCCGAGCGCTACGGCATCCCGTTCGTCAACGGCGAGTCGGTCGCCGCCAACCTGACCGAGCGCGGCTTCAAGACGTTCTTCCGCGTCACCCCGCTGGCCTCGGACTTTGCCAAGAACTACATGGATTTCATGGCCGACCTCGGCAAGGCCGGCCATCCGGTCAAGACGCTCGCTCTGGTGTTCGAGAACACCGAGTACGGCACGTCGGTCGCCGACACGGTGCGGACCTACGCCAAGGAACGCGGCCTCAACCTCGTCTCCGACATCGCCTACAGCGCCAACACGACCGACGTGTCGTCGCAGGTCTTGCAGCTCAAGGACAAGAAGCCCGACGCGGTGATCTTCATCAGCTACACGTCGGACGCCATCCTCTACGTCAAGACCATGAAGGCGCTCGACTACCTACCGCCGGTCATGATCGCCGACAACGCCGGCTTCTCCGATCACTCCTTCATCACCAGCTCGGCCAGCCTCGCCCAGGGGCTGATGAACCGCAGCGCCTGGAGCATCGGCAAGCCGGGCAGCGTGACGTACAAGGTCAACGAGATGTTCAAGGCCAAGACCGGCCGCGACCTCGACGATCCGAGCGGCCGCGCCATGCAGGGCTTCCTGGTGCTCGCCGAGGCGCTCAACCGCGCCGGCTCGACCAAGCCCGACGCGATCCTCAAGGCGTTGAGCGAGACCAACCTAGGCCCTGACCAGGTCATGATGGGCTACAAGGGCGTCAAGTTCGACGCCAAGGGCCAGAACACCTTGGCCGCGACCTACCTGATCCAGATGAGCGGCAACAAGTACGTCGCGGTGTGGCCGGAGAAGTCGGCCGAAAAGCCGATCGAGTGGCCCTACAAGGGCTGGAAGTAGCCGGCCGGGACGTTCAGCCCGAACCGGCAGCCCGTTGGTCATCGTTCAAGTCATCACCGGCGGCCTCCTGCTGGGGGCCGTCTACGCCCTGTTCTCCTCGGGTCTGACCCTGATCTGGGGAATGATGAACGTCGTCAATTTCGCGCACGGCGACTTCGTCATGATCGGCATGTATGTCGCCTTCCTGATCTACACCTACCTCAACGGCGGACCGATCGAGTTCGTGCTGGCGTCGGCGGTGGTCCTGTTCGTGCTCGGCGTGTGGTCCTACACCGGGCTGGTGCGCCACGTCATGTCGGGCACCTTGCTGTCCCAGATGCTCGCGACCTTCGGGCTGGCACTGGTGCTGCGCTACGCGACCTTTTGGATTTTCTCCTCGAACTTCCGCTCGTTGCCGGAAGATCTGATCGGCGGCACGCTCAACCTCGGCGGCATCCTGATCAGCATGCCGAAGCTGGTCGCGGGCGTCGTCGCGATCGCGCTGACCCTGGGCCTGCACGGGCTGCTGACGCGCACCGCGATCGGCAGCCAGCTGCTCGCGGTGTCGGAGGACCGCAACGCCGCGATGCTGATGGGCATCCGCCCGGATCGCATGCAGGCGCTCGCCTGGGGGCTGGCCGGCGCCGGCACCGGCATCGCGGGCGCGCTGATCGCGACCTTCTATTACATCTCGCCGAGCGTCGGCGAGACCTTGGCGCTAGTCGCTTTCGTCGTGGTGGCGCTGGGCGGCTTCGGCAGCGTGCCGGGCGCCTTGATCGCGGGCCTGCTGATCGGCGTCATCCAGGAGCTATCGGCCTATCTGCTCGGGCCGGTCTACAAGGACGTCGTGGTCTACGCGCTGTTCGTCGCCGTGTTGTGGATCCGGCCCCAGGGCCTGTTCGGAAAGTTCTGAGATGCGCTGGGTCTGGATCGCGCTCGGCGCGGTTTTTCTCGCCTACCCCTGGGTGCTTGCCGGGCCGTTCTACGAGCGCATGGGCGCACTCGTGCTGCTGGCGGCGATCTCGGGTTCGGCATGGAATCTGCTCGGCGGCTATGCCGGCCAGGCCTCGGTCGGCCACGCCATCTTCTACGGCGCCGGCGCCTACCTGCCGCTCCTGGTCTTCACCCAGTGGGGCCTGCCGCCGATCGCCGGCCTGCCCGCCGGCATCGCGGTCAGCGTGCTGATCGCGCTGGTCATCGGCATCCCGACCTTCCGCCTGTTGGGCCACTATTTCACCATGGCGACCGTCGCGGTCGCCGAGCTGGTGCGTCTGGTGGTCAGCAACTGGGATCTGCTGGGCGCCGCGGTCGGCTTGAGCGGCCCCGCGGTGTCGCGCGGCTGGTGGGATCTGTCGTTCCGGAGCTCGATTCCCTACTACTACATCTTCCTCGCCGTGCTCGCGGTGGTCCTGCTGGTGACCTGGCAGATGGAGCGCAGCCGCATGGGTTTCTATCTCCGCGCGATCAAGGCGGGCGACCGCGCCGCGCGCAGCCTGGGCGTGCCGGTGCGGCGCTACAAGCTCTACGCCCTGATGCTGAGCGCCGCCTTCACCTCGGTCGCCGGCTCGCTCTACGCCCTGATGGTCGGCTTCGTCGATCCCGACAGCGGGCTCGGCATCCTGATCTCGATCGAGATGCTGATCATCGCGGCGCTCGGCGGCGCCGGCACCCTGTTCGGACCGCTGCTCGGCGCCGTCATCCTGATCCCGCTGCAGAACGCGACCAACTCGTGGTTCGGCGGCTCGGGCTCGGGTGCGACCTACGTGATCTACGGCGGCATCATCATGCTGATCGCGCGCTACCAGCCGGGCGGCCTGATGAACGCCTGGCACGCCTTGCAGGAACGCCGGCACCGACGCGCTGCGGCCGTGGAGCCCCGCCATGCTGCTTGAGGCGCGCCAGGTCACAAAATCGTTCGGCGCCTTCACCGCGGTCGCCGACGTCGACCTCGGCGTCGCGGCCGGCGAGATGATCGGCCTGATCGGCCCCAACGGCGCCGGCAAGTCGACCTTCTTCAACTGCCTGACCGGCGACTACGCGCCGTCCGCCGGCACCATTCGCTTCGACGACCACGACGTCACCAACGCGCCGCCCGAGCGCCACGCCCGCCTCGGCATCGGCCGCACCTATCAGGTGCCGGCGACGTTCGAGGACATGACCGTGCTCGAGAACGTCATGGTCGGCGCCTTCCTGCGCCATCCGCACCGCGGCGAGGCGCGCGACGCCGCGCTCGCCGTGATCGAGCTGACCGAGATGACCGAGCAGCGGCACCTGCGCGCGCGCACGCTCGGCACGCCGGGGCGCAAACGCCTCGAGATCGCGCGCGCCATGGCGACCCAGCCGCGCCTGCTGTTGCTCGACGAGGCGCTGGCGGGATTGACCCCGGCGGAGATCCAGCGCGCCATGGACCTGGTGCGCAAGATCCACGCGACCGGCGTCACCCTGGTGATCGTCGAGCACATCATGGAGGTCATCCTGACCCTGGCCGAGCGCATCGTCGTGTTCAACCAGGGCAAGGTGATCGCCCAGGGCAAGCCCGACGACGTGGTGCGCAACGAGCAGGTGATCGAGGCCTATCTCGGCCGGCGCAAGGCGCATCGGCGATGACCGACCGGCTGCGCGTCACCAACCTGGAGGTGCGCTACGGCGACCTGGTCGGCGTCGCCGACGTGTCGTTCGAGGTCGCCGAGGGCAGCGTCGTGGCGCTGCTCGGCTCCAACGGCGCCGGCAAGACGACGACGCTCAACGCCATCGCCGGCCTGGTCAAGCCGAGCCGCGGCACCATCGAGTGGCGCGGCGAGGACATCGGCCGGCTGCCGGCCTACGCCATCGTGCCCAAGGGCCTGGCGCTGTCGCCCGAGGGCTGGCGGCTGTTCGTCGGCCAGACCGTCGAGCAGAATCTGCGCCTCGGCACCGCCACCGTGCGCGACAAGGCACGCGTGCCGGCGCTGCTCGACCGCGTCTATACGACGTTTCCGCGGCTGGCCGAGCGGCGCAAGCAGCGCGCCGGCACCTTGAGCGGCGGCGAGCGCCAGATGCTGGCGATGGGCCGCGCGCTGATGAGCGAGCCGCGCCTGCTGTTGCTCGACGAGCCCAGCCTTGGTTTGGCGCCGGCGATCGTCGACACGCTCTACGAGACGCTCGAGCGCCTGCACCAGGACGGCCTCACCCTGCTGCTCGCCGAGCAGTCGGTGTCGCTGGCGCTCGAGGTCGCCGATCACGCCTACGTGCTGCAGACCGGCCGCACGGTGCTCGACGGCCCGGCCGAGGCGCTGCAGCATGATGCCCAGGTCCAGGAGATCTACCTCGGCACCAAGACCAAACCGGTGATGGAGCACTGAGGCACATGGCCGATCCGAAAAAACTGGTAATCGCCCCCGACAAGCTCGTGCTCAACCTCGTCGGCCTGGGTCGCGACATCGTGATCGATCTGATGCTCACGCCCTACGAGGCGAGTCTGGTCGGCATCCCGCTGGCGATCCGCATGTCGCCGACGGCGGCGCGGCAATTTGCCGAGGCCCTCGTAAAGAAGGCCGCCGAGGCCGAAGCCGAGGCGCAGGCCGGCTCGCGCCACTGATTGATCGACGGCTGGTTCTGTTCCACTCTCGACCCAAGCCGCCAGGGAGGACGAGATGGCCGAGACCGACCGCCGAACCGTGATCAAGGGCGCAGGCGCCGGCCTCGCCGCCGGTGCGCTGGCGCAAGGCCTGATGCCGAACGCGATGGCCCAACAGACCGCGACCGCCGAGCCGATCTGGAGCGCCGAGTACTGGGCGCAGAAGGGTGCGGTCAAACTCAACCTGTGGCGCAAGCGCGCCGGCGCGCCGAAGCCCGGCGAGGCGCCGCGTCCGGTGCTCGTGCTGGTCCACGGCTCGTCCAACTCGTCGCGCTCGAGTTTCGATCTGACCGTGCCGGGGCGCGGCGAGTACTCGTTCATGGACGTGTTCGCGCGCTGGGGCTTCGACGTCTGGACCATGGACCACGAAGGCTACGGCCGCTCGGTCAGCAACGAGGGCAACTCCAACATCGCCAGCGGCGCCGCGGATCTGGCGGCCGCCGCCGTGGTGCTGCAGCGCGAGACCGGGCTCGCCAAGTTCCACTATTTCGGCGAGTCGTCGGGTGCGCTGCGCGCCGCCGTGCTGGCGATGGACCGTCCCGAGGTGGTCGACCGGCTGGTGCTGTCGGCCTTCACCTACACGGGCGAGGGTTCGCCGACCTTGAAGAAGCGCGCCGAGCAGGCCGAGTATTACCGCACCCACAACCGGCGCAAGCGCGACCGCGACATGATCCGCAGCATCTTCACGCGCGATCATCCCGGCACCGCCGATCCGGCGGTCGGCGAAGCCCTGGCCGACGTCGAGCTCAAGTTCGGCGAGATGGTGCCGACCGGCACCTATCTCGACATGGTCGCCAACCTGCCGGTGGTCGATCCGCTGCGGGTCAAGTGCCCGGTCCTGATGCTGCGCGGCGAGTACGACGGCATCTCGACCGAGGAGGACCTGCTCAACTTCTATCGCAAGCTGCCGAACAACGATCGCCAGTACG
>JACQAI010000726.1 GCA_016195115.1 Pseudomonadota bacterium | reverse complement strand
GGTCGAGAGATAGATCGGCTGGCGGCGCATCGTGATGGCGCTCAGCGTGAACACCGGGAACTTTTCGACCGAGTTGTAGTAGCCCGTGTGATCGCCGTAGGGGCCTTCGTCTCCGTAGTCGTCGAGGCTGACATGGCCCTCGAGCACGATCTCGGCCTCGGCCGGCACCTTGAGCGGCACGGTCTTGCAATCAACCAGCTCGACCTTCTTGCCTCTGAGGAGTCCCGCGAACTGATATTCCGACAGTGTGTCGGGCACCGGCGTGACGGCGGCGAGGATCGTTCCCGGATCGGCGCCGATCACGGCCGCAACCGGCAGCGGCTCGCGCTTGCCCGCGCCCTTCCAGCGCTGGTGGTGCTGCGCGCCGCCGCGATGTTTCAGCCAGCGCATCAGCGTGGTGTTCTTGCCGGTCACTTGCAGGCGATAGATGCCGAGATTGTAGCTGTCCTGCTTGTCGCCTTCCGGGTTGGGTCCTTGCGTCACGATCAGCGGCCAGGTGATGAGCGGCGCGGGCTCGCCCGGCCAGCAGGTCTGGATCGGCAGCTTGCCGAGGTCGATGTCGTCGCCGGTGAGCACCACTTCCTGGCAGGGTGCGCTGCCGACGGTCCTGGGCTTCATCGCCATCACGGTGCGCAGCAGCGGCCACATGTCGAGCGCCTCGCGCCAGCCGCCCGGCGGCTCGGGCTGGCGCAGGAAGGCGAGGGTCTCGCCGATCTCGCGGAGCTGGTGCGGCTCGCGATCCATGCCCCAGGCGACGCGCTCGACGGTGCCGAACAGGTTGACGAGCACCGGCATGGCGGCGCGCGCGCCCGACGGCCCGACGACGTTCTCGAACAGCACGGCCGGGCCACGGTCCGCCAGCAATCGCGTCTGGATCTCGGTCATCTCGAGCATCGGCGACACCGGTGTCGTGACGCGCACGAGCCGGCCGTCGCGCTCGAGGCGCTCGATGAAGTCGCGCAGACTGGCGTACGGCATGCATTCCCCGACCGGCGCGCGGGTCCGCGCCGACGGTTGAAGATTACGCGGTCCGCGCCC
This sequence comes from Pseudomonadota bacterium, assembly GCA_016195115.1. GTDB lineage: Bacteria > Pseudomonadota > Alphaproteobacteria > Elsterales > Elsteraceae > JACQAI01. The sequence continues at coordinate 7,120 of JACQAI010000726.1, read as the reverse complement.
TTATTGTCTCCCACCAGCGTCCGCGAGGCGGCATGACGAGTCGTTACTGGGTGGTCGGCGGCGAATACACCGACACGCATTTCAGCCGCGTGGTCGACGGCACAACCGAAGAGCATCTCGGCCCGTTCGACAACTACAAGGCGGCACGCCAGACCTGGGCGGCGCGCGCCTGGGCGACCGTCGACAACGCGCACCGGCGCTACCGCATCGTCGAGGAGCCGGGCCCCGTGGTGCGCCAACGCTTCTGGGTGCTCGGCGGCGACTACACCGACACTGGCTTTCGCGATCTGGTGCCGGGCACCGGCGAAGAGCGCGTCGGTCCGTTCGACAGCTACAAGACCGCGCACGATGCCTGGCAGGCGCGCGCCTGGGCGACCGTCGACAGCGCGACCAAGCGCTACCGCATCGTCGAGGAGACGACGGTTTAGACCGCTAGGCTGCCCTGGCCCTGGTCGATCGCTTGCCTGAGCGCGCCGGGCGGCTTCGGCCTTTGCCCGAGGCGCCCGGCCGAGACGTCGTCAGGCGCAGCTTGAGGCCGGCCCGCCTCTGAAGATATCCGAGCACGCTGAACAGGTTGCGCGCTTGCGGGTTGCCCCGTGGCCCGAACATCCGAATTAGGCTCTTGGCTTGCGTGCCGGTGGCCCGGCCGAGTTTCTCGAACCCGATCGTCGCCTTGACGTAGTCACGCAGAATCGACTTGCCGGTTTCCAGGTCTCCGGTAAGCAAGGCCTCGATGCCCTCGCGCAGCAGCGCTTCCGCGAATGCCGGGTCGCGTGCGACATGGTCGCGCACCAGGGCGTCGAAGCTTCGTGTCAGCGCCATTCCTCGTCCCCGTTATCGCGTTCCGCGCTTTCGTTGCCTGTAGGCTGCCCACAACTCTTTCGCGCGTTCGATGTCGCGCTGCTGCCGCCGCTTGGTGCCGCCCGTCAACAGAATGACCACGGTGGCGCCGTCACGACCGAAATAGAGCCGGTATCCCGGCCCGAAATTGATTCGGAACTCGAGCACACCATCGCCAAGAGATTTGGCGTTCGAGAGATTGCCTTGTCCCAGACGCATGACCGAAGCGGCGATCTTCGCCCGTACAGCGGCGTCCAGATCCGAAAGCCAATCGCTGAACGGAGAGTGTCCATCTGCCGCGATATAATAGCGCAACTCGAGCATCGGGGTAACAGATATGTTACCGCGAGACCAGCCGCCACACCACGGTGTCGCGCTCGGTGCGGTCTTCGAGGTCGAGTGTGGTCGGCACGGTGTAGCGCGCGAGCTCGGCGAGGCCGTCGGTCGGGCGGTAGGCGCGGCCGGGGTCGGCGAGCAGCACCATGACGCCGGCGCGCGCGGCGGCGCGCGCCCAGGCGAGGGCGCGCTCGGCAAGCGGCCGCTCGTAGCACATGTCGCCGAGCAGCACGACGTCGGCGGCGGGCGGCGCGGCCAGCACGTCGGCGGCCGTGATCGACCCGGCGTGGTGGTTGAGCGCGGGTTTGAGCGCGATCGCCGCGACCGCGAAGGCGTCGATGTCGGCGGCGATCGCCGGCGCCGCGCCGGCGCGCGCGGCGGCGAGCGCGCCGATGCCGCAGCCGGCGCCGACGTCGAGCACGCGGCGGCCGCGCACACTGTCGGGATGGTCGAGCAGGTAGCGCGCCAGCGCCTGGCCGCCCGGCCAGGCGAACGCCCAGAACGGCGGCGGCAGGCCGATCCGCCCGAGCGTGTCCTCGGTCGCCTGCCAGAGCGCGAGCGCGGTGTCGGCGAGGTGGAGTTTGAGCTCGGGAACCAAAGGCGCGGTCGCGATCGTGGTCTCGCGGCGGACGAACTCGGCCGGGACGACGGCCAGGCCGCTCACGCGGCCAGCCGGTCGACGATCAGGCCCCCGAGCACCAGCCAGCCGACCCAGGTGTTGGCCCGGAAGACCGCCAGGCAGCTGTCCGGCCGGTCGAGGTCGACGGCACGGACCTGCCAGACGAAGTGGCCGGCGGCCAGCGCCAGGCCGAGCCCGAAAACCCAGCCGAACCCGGCCGCCCAGCCCGCCAGGGCCCATAGAATGATTGTCGTAATATAAAAGCTGGTGAGCCACGGCTTGGAGGCGTCGCCGAGCAGCCGGGCGCTCGACTTGATGCCGATGCGGGCGTCGTCCTCCTTGTCCTGGTGGGCGTAGATGGTGTCGTAGCCGAGGGTCCAGGCGATGCCGCCGACATAGAGCAGCGCGGCCGGCCAATCGAGCGCGCCCGCCGTCGCGGCGTAGCCCAGCAGGGCGCCCCAGTTGAACGCCAGGCCGAGGAAGAACTGCGGCCACCAGGTGACGCGCTTCATGAACGGGTAGATCGCGACCAGCACCAGCACCAGGACGCCGAGCGCGATGGCGGCGCGGTTGAGGCTGAGCAGGATCGCCAGGCTGAGCGCCAGCAGCAGGCCCATGAAGCCGACCGCCTGCATGATCGAAATCTCGCGCGCGGCGAGCGGCCGCGTCGCGGTGCGCGCGACTTGGCGATCGAGATCACGGTCGGCGATGTCGTTGAGCGTGCAGCCGGCACCGCGCATCAGCACCGCGCCGAGGCCGAACAGTAGATAGAGCCAGAGGCCGCGTTCGCGCGCCAACGCCAGCCCCCACCAGCACGGGAACAACAGCAACCAGGTGCCGATCGGCCGATCGAGACGCGCCAGGCGCGCGTACGGCCGTAGCGCGCGCGGCAGGTTCGCGACCCAGCCATCGCGCGGGATGTCGGTGGCGTCGTGGGGGCTGGGGCCGGCCGCCATGGCGCCGAGCTTAGTCCCCCCGCCCGCCTGTGATAACAAGCGTCCGCGAGGAAGGAGCCGACGTGAGCGAACCAGCGGATGCGAACGACCCGACGCGCGCCCGTTTGTTCGTGACGGCCGCGCTGGATACCGGCGGCGACGTCGCGCTCGACGCGCGCGCCGCGCACTATCTCACCACGGTGCTGCGCCTCAAGCCGGGCGCCGAGATCGCGGTGTTCAACGGCCGCGACGGCGAGTTCGCCGCGAAGCTCGTGACCGCGCGCAAGCGCGCCAGCGCCCTCGAGATCGGCGCGCAGCGCCGCGCCCAGCCGCCCGAGCCCGACGTCTGGCTGTTGTTCGCGCCGGTCAAGCGCGCGCGCATCGACCTGATCGCCGAGAAGGCAACCGAGCTCGGCGTCACCCGGCTGTGTCCGGTGATCACGCGGCGCACCGCGGTCGCGCGCGTCAACCTCGCGCGCTTGGCCGCGATCGCCATCGAGGCCGCCGAACAGTGCGAGCGCCTGAGCGTGCCCACGGTCGACCCGCCGCTGCCGCTCGAGACCGTGCTGGCGCGCTGGCCGGCCGGGCGCACCTTGCTGGTCGGCGACGAAGCCGGCGGCGGCCGGCCGCTCGGCGCGGCGTTGGCCGACCTCAAACCCGGTCCGTGGGCGCTGCTGGTCGGGCCCGAGGGCGGCTTCGCCGAGGCCGAGCTTGACGCGCTGCGCCGGTTTCAGTTTGTTACGCCGGTCGGTCTCGGCCCTCGCGTGCTGCGCGCCGATACCGCGGTGACTGCGGCCCTCGCCGTCGTGCAATGCTTGATCGGTGACTGGGGTCATCCGCCGCGGAGCTGAGACGATGCAACGATCGATCGCCCATCTTCATTTGAAGCGATAGCGGATGGCTGGCACACCTTCGGCGCGGGGCGACCCGATCACCGACAAGCGTCAGCTCGTCGCGTGGTTCGAGGCCGGCAACAAGCCGCCGGCGCAATGGCGCATCGGCACCGAGCACGAGAAGTTCGCGTTCTCGCTCGAGGATCACCGCCGCCTGCCGTATGACGGGCCGCGCGGCATCCGCGCGCTGCTTGAAGGCCTGACGCGCTATGGCTGGCAGCCCGTGGTCGAGCATGGCAATCCGATCGCGCTGACCAAGGGCGACTGCAACATCAGCCTCGAGCCGGGCGGCCAGTTCGAGCTCTCGGGCGCGCCGCTCGAGACCATCCACCAGACCTGCGACGAGGTGAACAGCCACCTCGAGGAAGTCAAGGCGGTGTGCGCCGAGCTCGGTGCCGGCATGTTGGGCATCGGCTTCGATCCGAAGTGGCGGCGCGACGACATTCCGTGGATGCCCAAGGGCCGCTACAAGATCATGCGCGACTACATGCCCAAGCGCGGCACGCTCGGGCTCGACATGATGACCCGCACCTGCACGGTGCAGGTCAATCTCGACTACGCGTCGGAAGCCGACATGGTGAAGAAGTTCCGCGTCTCGCTGGCGCTGCAGCCGCTCGCGACCGCGCTGTTCGCGGCATCGCCGTTCACCGAGGGCCGCCCGAACGGCTTCAAGAGCTACCGCAGCTGGATCTGGACCGACACCGACCCCGATCGCTGCGGCATCCTGCCGTTCGTGTTCGAGCCCGCCATGGGCTTCGAGCGCTACGTCGACTACCTGCTCGACGTGCCGATGTACTTCGTCTACCGCAACGGCGAGTACATCGACGCCAGCGGCCAGTCGTTCCGCGACTTCATCAAGGGCAAGCTGCCGGCGCTGCCCGGCGAGATCCCGGCGCTCGGCGATTTCGCCGATCATGTGTCGACCGTGTTCCCGGAGGTCCGCCTCAAGCGCTATCTGGAGATGCGCGGCGCCGACGGCGGCCCGTTCCGCCGGCTGTGCGCGCTGCCGGCGCTGTGGGTCGGCCTGCTCTACGACGATCTGCCGCTCGACGCCGCCTGGGACCTGGTCAAGGACTGGACGCTCGAGGAGCATGAGTACTTGCGTCGCGAGGTGCCGCGCCAGGCGCTCGACCTGCCGTTCCGCGGCCGCGCGCTGCGCGACGTCGCGCTCGACGTGCTCGCGATGGCGCGCGAGGGCCTGCGGCGGCGCGCGCGCACCAGCTCGATGGGCGATGACGAGAGCTACTTCCTCGACACGCTGTTCGCGATCGCCGGCTCCGGCCGCACGCTCGCCGACGAGCTGCTCGAGGAATTCACCGGCCGCTGGGCCGGCGACATCGACGCGATCTACCGCGAGCACGCCTACTAATTCTGGCGCTCGCGCGCTGACGCGCTGACGCGCCTGTGCCCTCACCCGGCTCGCGCGCGAGCGCGCTCGCCACCCTCCCGCGATGCGCGCCGCGCGGGAGAGGGAAGGGGCCCACGCCGCGCGAGCGGCGTGGGAAGGGTGAGGGCATCCGACCGGGTTTTACGCCGCCGGTTCGGCGTCGAACGTGAGGCGCACCGACGCGCCGTCGATCGCGAGCTCGGCGTGGGCTTGGCGCGCCAGCGCGCGGACCAGCGCCAGGCCGTAGTCGGGCCGGCCCGGCTCGTCGGGCAGCACCAGACCGGCGCGGCCGATCGCCAGCACGACCTTGCCGTCGTGCGCCGCCAGGCTGACCGTGATCGGCGCGTCGGCCGCGCCGGCCGCCGCCAGCGCGATCAGCTCGTTGGCGATCAGTCCGAGCGGCATCGCGCGCTCGATGCCGAGCTTCACCGGTACCAGCTCGAGCACGACGCGCGGCGCCGCGCCGCCGGGCGGACGCGGCACGCTGGCGGCGAGCTCGCGCAGGAACGCGTCGAAGTCGAGCGCGAGCAGGCGGCCGCCGTCGTGCAGCTGCTTCTGGATCAGCGCCACCGCGTGGATCTTGGCCAGCATGTCCTCGAGCTCGGCGCGGCGCGCCGGCTCGCGCACCGCCGACAAGCGCAGCGACAGGATCGAGATCACCAGCTGCAGGTTATTCTTGAGCCGGTGGGTCAGCGTGCGGAAGCGCTGGTCCTGCGCCGCGATGGTCGCGCGCAGCTCGGCCTCGAGGCGCTGGTGCTCGGCGCGGGCTTGCGCGAGCGCGTCGCGCCCGCCGGGCGCGCGCCGCTTCGCGGTCTTGCGCCCGGCGGCGGCCATCGGCGCGGGCGCTCCGGGACAGCTCAGGCGCCGCGGCGGGGCTTGAACTTGAACGACTTGGCGAGCGTGTGCATCGCGGTCTGGTGACGCTTGCCGGCCTTGGGCGGCGGCGGTCCGTTGGGATCGCGCCCGAGGCTGGCGAGCGCCTCGGCGGCGTTGCGCGGCGGCGCCGCCGGCGGCGGCGGCGGCGACGGAATGTTCTGGCGCAGCTCCTCGATCAACGCGTCCATGGCCTCGCGCGGCAGCTCGCGCTTCGCTGTCGCCTTGGCGCCCGCCTTGGCCTTGGCCGCGCCCTTGAGCTTCTTCAACGCCTCCTGGACGGCGTGGAACAGGATGCCCTGCAGGTAGGGCGCGGTGACCGCGTAGAGCAGCGCCGGGTCCTGCTGCGCCGCCTTCATCAACAGGCTGACCGCGCGCGGCCCGTCGCCGCGCGCCGCGACCACGGCCTCGCGCACCTTCCGGTCGATGTCGCTGTTGCGCATCCCGCCCCCCTGTCTCCCGGCCCTACGTTTAGCACAAAGGCCTAGGTTGCGGTGCCGCCGACGGTCAGGCGATCGAGCAGCATGGTCGGCTGGCCGACGCCGACCGGCACCGACTGACCGTCCTTGCCGCAGGTCCCGATCCCGGGGTCGAGCGTCGAGTCGTTGCCGATCATGGTCACCCGGGTGAGCGCATCGGGGCCGTTGCCGATCAGGGTCGCGCCCTTGACCGCGGGGCCGACCTTGCCGTCCTCGACCAGGTAGGCCTCGGATGCCGAGAACACGAACTTGCCCGAGGTGATGTCGACCTGGCCGCCGCCGAAATTGACCGCGTAGAGGCCGCGCTTGACCGAGCGCAGGATCTCGTCGGGCGAATGTTGGCCGGACAGCATCACGGTGTTGGTCATGCGCGGCATCGGGTGATGAGCGAAGCTTTCGCGCCGGCCGTTGCCGGTCGGCCGCATGCCCATCAGGCGGGCGTTCTGGCGGTCCTGCATGTAGCCGACCAGCTTGCCGTCCTCGATGAGGACGGTGCGCTCGGTCGGCGTGCCTTCGTCGTCGATGGAGAGCGAACCGCGGCGGCTCGCGAGTGTGCCGTCATCGACCACGGTGACGCCCTTTGATGCCACCTGCTGACCCATCAGACCGGCGAATGCAGAAGTTTGCTTGCGGTTGAAGTCGCCTTCGAGGCCGTGGCCGACCGCTTCGTGCAGCATCACGCCGGGCCAGCCGGGGCCGAGCACCACGTCCATCTCGCCGGCGGGCGCGGGAATCGATTCAAGATTGAGCAAGGCTTG
>JACQAI010000725.1 GCA_016195115.1 Pseudomonadota bacterium | reverse complement strand
CACGTTCGAGTTCGCGCTGCCGTTCGAGCCCGATGCCTACGATCCCGCCAAGGCCAAGAAGCTGCTCGCCGAGGCCGGCTATCCCAACGGCTTCGACGCCGGCGAGTTCCACCAGCTGCCGCCCTACTTCTCGCTCGGCGAAGGGATCATGGATTATCTGCGCCAGGTCGGCATCCGCATGCAGATGCGGCCGATGGAGCGCGCGGCTTATTTCGCGGCGCTGCAATCAAAAAAGCTGAAGGGCGTGTGTATGTGCTCGAGCGCGCTCTACGGCAACGCGGCGTCGCGGATCTCCGAGACCGTGCCGAGCAACGGGGGCTGGGCCTACGGCGGCTATCCCGACATCGACGAGCTGTACACGAGGCAGGCCGTCGAGAGCGACAAGGCCAAGCGCCAGGCGCTGCTGCACCAGATCCAGACCCTGATGCACGAGCGCGTCCGCTTCGCGCCGATCTATCAGTACATCTGGCCGAGCGGCATCGGCCCGCGGGTCGACGAGCCGGCCCTGATGCTGATCGACCCGTATCCGTGGTCGGCGCCGCTCGAGGAGGTGAGGCTGAAGACGAAGTGAGCATGGCTGACATGCGCGAATTCGACGGCGGTTGTCACTGCGGCAATGTCACCCTGCGCTTCGAGACCGCCAAGGCACCGGCGGATTTTTCAGTACGCGCCTGCGGCTGCTCGTTCTGCCGCCGCCACCAGACCCGCACGGTCGCCGACCCCGCGGGGACGCTGCACATCGTGGCGCGCGATCCGCGGCGGCTCAGCCGCTATCGCTTCGGCCTCAAGACCACCGATTTCCTGGTGTGCCGCGCGTGCGGTGTCTACCTCGGCGCGGTCTATCGCGACGCCGACGGTGCCTGGGGACTGATCAACACCCCGGTGCTGGCGGCGCGCGCCGAGTTCGACCAGCCGGCAACGTCGACCGACCACGACGCCGAGACCGAAGCGGCGCGGCGCGCCCGGCGCAAGTCGACCTGGACGCCGGCGAGCTTCGATCCACCGAGCTTGCTGGATTGATCAGCCGGCGCGCGCCGGCAGGTCGACGACGATGTTGCCGGCGCCGTCGACCGTGGCGCGGGCGTCGGGCGGCACGATCAGGGTCGACGACGCTTCCTCGACGATCGCGGGGCCGGTGAGCGTGGCGCCGATGCCGAGCGCGAGGCGGTCGTAGACCGGCAGCTCGACATAGCGCGCCGCCGCGCCAACCCACGCTTGCCGGAGGCCCTTGGCGAGCGCGCTGCCCGGCGCGCCGGCGCCGTCGGTCTCGAGCGCCCCGGCGCCGACCCGCGCGGTCAGGGCGACGCGGATGTTGATCACCTCGATCTCGCCGACCGGCGGCACCTGGCCGAAGGTCTGGCGATAGGCTTGGGTGAAGGCGTCACGGAACACGCGGTCCGACCCGGCGCCGAACGGGCCGGCGGGCAACTTGGTCACGAGCTCGAAGCCCTGGCCGACGAAGCGCAGGTCGGCGGCGCGCGTCGCGTCGGCCGCGGCGCCCGGCACCGTGGCGTCGATCACCGCGCGGGCCGCTTGCTCGAGATCGGCGAAGGCGCGCTCGAGCTCGGCCCAGTCGAGCGCCGAGACGCGCTTGGCGACGGTGGCGACGCGGTCGATGCGCGCCGGCGCCATCAGGAGGCCGAGCGCCGAGGCGACGCCGGCGCTGGGCGGGCAGATCACGCGCGCGATGCCGAGCCGTGCAGCGACCTCGCAGCCGTGCAGCGGTCCGCCGCCGCCGGTCACCAGCAGGGCGAACTGGCCGGCATGGTGGCCGCGCTCGGCGACGTGGACGCGCGCCGCGGCCGCCATGGTCTCGTTGACCACCGAATGGATGCCCCAGGCGAGCTCGGGCAGCGCGACACTAGCGCGTGCGGCGAGCGGCGCCAGCGCGGCCTCCGCCGCGCCGCGATCGATCGCGATGGTGCCGCCGGCGAAATTCTCGGGATCGAGGAAGCCCAGCACGAGGTTGGCGTCGGTAACGGTCGCGTCGCGGCCGCCGCGGCCGTAGCACGCCGGGCCCGGCGCCGCGCCGGCGCTGCGCGGCCCGACCTTGAGCAGACCCAGCGCGTCGATCGTCGCGATGCTGCCGCCGCCGGCGCCGATCTCGATCAGCTCGATGGTCGAGATGTTGATCGGCAGGCCGCTGCCCTCGATGAAGCGCTTCTCGCGGCTGGCCTCGAACGCATAGGCGACCAGCGGCTGGCCGCCTTCGACCATCGCGAGCTTGGCGGTCGTGCCGCCCATGTCGAACGCCAGCACGTCGCTCACCTGGGAGCGCGCCGCGAAGAAGGCGCCGGCGAGCGCGCCCGCCGCGGGGCCGGACTCGAGCAGCTGAATCGGCACGCGCTTGGCCTCGTCGATGTGGGTCAGGCCGCCGTTCGACAGCATCATGAACAAGGGCGCGCGGATGCCGAGCGCGGCGATCTCGCGGCGCATCAGGTCGAGATAGCTCGATGCCAGGGGCTTGATGAACGCGTTGGCGACCGTGGTCGAGGTGCGCTCGTACTCGCGGATCTGCGGCGAGACCTCGGAGGAGAGGGATACGAGAAGCCCAGGGAAATGCTCGGCGATCAATCGCCCGGCTTCGATCTCGTGGGTCGGGTTGGCGTAGGCGTGCAGCAGCACGACCGCGATCGAGGTAACGCCGGCGCGCTCGAGCTCGGCGACGCGCGCGAGCAGCGCCTCGCGGTCGAGCGGCGTCTCGATGCCGCCGTCGGCGCCGACGCGCTCCGGCACCTCGAGCCGCAGCGAGCGCGGCACCAAGGGTTTGGGCAGCTCGATGAACAGATCGTAGAGCTCGTACTTGTGCTCGCGCCGGAGCTCGAGCGTATCGCGGAAGCCCGCGGTAGTGATCAGCCCGGTCGGCGCGCCCTTGCGCTCGATCAGGGCGTTCGAGAACAGGGTGGTGGCGTGAACCACGCGCGTCACGCGCTCGAAGCCGACGCGCTCGGCGGCGCACAAGGCGCGGATGCCGCTGATCACGCCCCGGGACGGCGCCTCGGGCGTGGTCAGCTCCTTGCGCCCGCTGGCCCGCCGGGCAACGGTGTCGTACAGCACGATGTCCGTGAAGGTGCCGCCGATATCGATCCCGAGCGCGTACTCCGCCATCCCGTGTCAGTCCCGCTTCAGGAAAGGTCTTAACGCAGAGGGCGCAGAGGATGCGCGGAGGACGCAGGGGAAGAAAGCGCGCGCTACGCGCGCGATTCGCCTCCTCCGCGACCTCTGCGAAACCCCCGCGTCCTCTGCGTTAAAAACTTCCTTTTCGGTCACACGTAGCCCTCGGTGCGATCGGCGGCGGTGAGCGCGGGGTCGCGCTCCGACGGCGGGCCGTAGCCGCCGCCGGCGGGCGTGCGGACCAGCACGGTGCCGCCGGGCTCGACGATATGCTGGGTCTTGGGATCGACCCTGCGGCCGCCGATGATCAGCTCGCCGGGCGCGCCCGCTGCGCCGCCGGCGATGCCGGCGGGCGCGGCCGCGTCGCGCGTGCGCTCGGCGAGGAACGCGACCGTAACGGGGCCGGGCGCGCGGCTCTCGAGCAGGATCTCCTGGCCGTTGCCGCCGCGATGCTTGCCGGCGCCGCCGGTGCCGACGCGAAACCGGCGGTAGTGGACCTTGAGGGGCAGCAGCTGCTCGATCATCTCGACCGGGGTCGACGACACGTTGGAAGGCCACGACAGCACGTGGGCGCCGTCGCGCGCCGCCGAGGCGCCGTAGCCGCCGTTGGTGAAGAACATGTTGGCGAAGGTGCTGCCGTCGCGGCGCTGGCCGGTCAGGTTGACGCACCACAGCGGCGAGCCGACCGTGGCGATCACCTTGTCGGGCAGCGCCTTGGCGAGCGCCTGGATCACCATCATGGGGAAGAAGTGGCCGATCAGCGCGCGCGCGCCGCCGGCCGCCGGCGGCGTCGAGTTGGCAATCGAACCCGCGGGCGCCGTGATGGTGATCGGGCGCAGCACGCCCTCGTTGTTGGGAATGTCGGGCGCCAGCACCGCCTTCACGCCGAACGCCGTGTAGGCGATCGTGTAGGCCATGCAGACGTTGATCGCGCGCATGACCTGCGGCGCGGTGCCTTCATAGTCGATTGCGATCGCGTCGTCCGTCACCGTCATGGTGAGCTCGAGCTTGATCGGCTCGGCGAGGCCGTCGCTGATCGCGGTCTGGCGGTAGACGCCGTTGGGCACGGCGCGGATCGCGGCGCGCATCGCCGTCTCGGAGCGCGCGTGGATTTCGGTTGCCAGCGGCTCGAGCGACTCCAGCGAGGCACCGTCGAGCAGCGCCATGACGCGCTGCTCCATCAAGGTGAGCGCGGTGAACTGGGCGTAGAGGTCGCCCATCACCTGGTCGGGCACGCGCACGTTCTTGCGCAGCAATTTTTCCAAGGTGGCGTCGATCGTGCCGGCGTTGACCGCCTTCATGACCGGGATCTGCAGGCCTTCCTCGAAGACATCCCGTGAATCGGGTGAACGAATGCGGCCGCCGATGTCGGGCGAGTGCGCAACCGAGCCCGCGAAGCCGACCAGCCGGCCCTGGTGGAAGATCGGCTTGGCGACCGTGATGTCGGGCAGGTGGCCGGTGCCGAGCCAGATGTCGTTGGTGATCAGGATATCCCCCGGAGCGAGCGCAGCAGCCGGATACTCCTTGAGGAAGTGCGTAACGGTGCGCGGCACCGTGCCGATGAACGACGGGATGCTGTCGGTCGCCTGGGCCAGCGACCGACCTTCGGCGTCGGTCAGCACGCAGGCGAAATCGTTCGACTCGCGCACCACGGTCGAGAACGAGGTGCGCACCAGCGCCGCCGCGGCCTCGTCGACGATCGAGATCAGCCGCGTCCACAGCACCTCGAGCGTAATGGCGTTGAGGGCGGTCATTCCCCGGTGATTCCCGCGGTGACGATGACCTTGGTCCATTTCTCGCGCTCGGCGGCGAGGAAGCGGTTGGCCGCCTCGGGCGAGTTGCCGACCGGGATGGCGCCGAGCTCGCGGATCTGGGCGTTGACCGCCGGCGTCGCGATCAGGCGCATCAGATCGGCGCTCAGCTTGTCGAGCACCGGTTTGGGCAGGCCGCTCGGCGCCGCCAGGGTAAACCACGCGCTCGCCTCGTAGGCCGGCAGTCCGGCTTCCGCGATGGTCGGCACCTCGGGCAGCACCGGCGAGCGCACGCGGGTCGTGACGCCGAGCGCACGCAGTGCGCCGCTGCGAATGTGCGGCGGCGTGGTCGGGATGTTCTCGAACATCAGCTGGATCTGGCCGGCGACCAGGTCGTTGAGCGCCGGCGCGCTGCCGCGATAGGGCACGTGGGTCATCTCGACGCCGGCGAGTATCTTGAACAGCTCGGTGGTCAGGTGGGTCGAGGTGCCGTTGCCCGCGGTGCCGAAGTTGATCGCGCCCGGCTTGGCCTTCGCCAGTGCGATCAGCTCGACGATGGTCGTCGCGGGCAGCGACGGATGCACGATCACGACGTTGGGCACCTCGGCCACCACCGTGACGGCCTGCAGGTCGGTCGCGGGATCGTAGGACAGCTTCTTGTAGATCGCGTAGCCGGCGTGGGTGCCGATCGCGCCCAGCACCAAGTTGTAGCCGTCGGGCGGCGACTTGGCGACGAGATCGGCGCCGATGTGGCCGCCGGCGCCCGGCCGGTTGTCGACCACGACCTGCTGGGCGTAGAGCTGGCCCAGGTGCTGGGCGAACAACCGCGCCAGCACGTCGGCCGTGCCCCCCGCCGAGTACGGCACGACAATGCGCATCGCGCGCGACGGGAACGCGTCCTGCGCCTGTGCCGCGCCGCCGGTCAGCGCGAGCAGGAGGGCGAGAAAGAACCAGGGTCTGGTGCGCGTCGTCATCATGGCCGTCTTGACCCTATCCGTGGCAATCGCTACGGACAAGCAAGCGCCGGGCCGGAGCACGCATGACGGACACGCAATATCGCGCGGGCTACCCGCACTGGACGACCGTGACCCTGCGGTACTCCGACCAGGACAGCATGGGGCACATCAACAACGTGTCGTTTGCCGCGTACGTCGAGGCCGGCCGCGTCGCCTTCGAGCACGCCCACATGTTTCCCGTGCTCGCGCCGCGCCAGGACTTCTACCTCGTCAACCTCGCCATCGCGTATCGCCGCCAGCTCCGCTACCCGGGCGAGGTCGAGATCGGCACCGGCGTGCGCAAGCTCGGCCGCACCTCGCTGACCCTGGCGCACGGCATCTTCCGCGACGGCGTGCTGTTCGCCGACGCCGAGAGCATCATCGTGCTCGCCGACCTCGACACGGAAAAGGGCATTCCGTTCCCCGAGCCGATGCGCGCGGTGCTCGCGTCCGATCAGCTTGCCGTGCGCTGATCGACCGGCATGTCTGTTTCCCTAGGCTGGCGCGCTACCGGCGGTGTCGCGCGGCTTCGCATGCGGCTCGAGTCCGCCGAGTCGCCTGACCGCATCCTCGCAGGATTTGGCGATCGCCAACCAGCCTCGCCGATCGTTGGTCGTCTCGGCGAACGTCAGCGCGCGTCCGATGGTCAGGCGAAGCCGCACAGGCCGCGGCAGGCGACGATGCGGCGGTAGCGCAGCGTAGGCGCCCTCGAGAAACGTCGGAACCACGGGCACGCTCGTTCCGGCCACGAAAGTGCCGATGCCGGGTTGAAAGCGGGCCATTGTGCCCGTGCGACTCCGCGTGCCCTCCGGAAACAGGATGTAGATCAGCGCGTCCTCAACCAGCCGGTCGCGAAAAGCGGCGAGGTCTTCCGGCTTGGTGCCTTTGCGCCAGAGCGGCAATGCATTGATCGCATAGGCCGCGAAGGCGGATACGGGAAGCGACGTGAAGAACGTGTCGGCGGCCGCGATCGGATGAGCGCGATCGGCGAGCTTGAGGGGAAGCGCTGCCGCGAGGGTGATTGCGTCGAGGTGGCTCGCGTGATTGGCGACCATCACGAAGGGTGGATCGGGCAAAAGCTCGGCCCCGATGACCGAGAGCCGATGCACGCTGCGCAAATAGGTCCGGATAGTTTGACGGAAGCCCCAGTAGATTAGAGCGGAGGCTAGGCCGGTCTCGCGGTGCTGACTTGCGAGTCGCCGCCTAAGTGGCAGCCCGAGGTCGCGCGCCGGTTTGAACTGCCAGTCCATCAGCCGAAATAACGCCGTATCGGCTGGTCGAGCCCGAAGCCGACGACATAGCCGATGTAGTGAAACGCCGCCGGCGCGACCAACAGCAGGCTGTTGAAGCGATCCAGGATGCCGCCGTGGCCGGGGATCGTCACTCCCATGTCCTTAATACCGAGATCGCGCTTGATCGAGGACAGCATCAGGTCGCCGAACTGTCCCATGACGCTGACGATCACGCCGAGACCGATCAACAGAGGCCAGCGGTCGAGCGCGGTCCCCGAAAAGATAGGCTGCGCCAGCACCGCGACCAGGGTCGTGGTGAGCACAAGCGCGCCGAGCGCGCCGGATATCGTCTTGTTGGGGCTCGTCGACGGCAGCAGCTTGGGTCCGCCGATCGCCTTGCCGACCGTGAAGGCGAAAACGTCGTTGCAGCCGACGGCCAGGATCAAGAGAAGAATGATCGGACGATAGTGCTTATCGTTGGCCATATAGCCGAGGTGAGCCAGGCCGGCGCCGAACAGGATGAACGCAAAGATGGCCAGGGCAACCCGCTGAATGTAGCCGTGGGGCCGATCGAGCGGGATCGAAGCGATCGCAATCACGCCGACCGTCAGCGGCATCAAGGCGACGAAGAAATTGTACCAATGATCGAGTGCGGCGAGGTTCTCGGCGAGGATGCCGAGAACCACGACGAGGCACACCAGCCGATCTCGGAACAGTCCGGTAGCGCGGTCATACTCGCGCAGACATGCCATT
>JACQAI010000724.1 GCA_016195115.1 Pseudomonadota bacterium | reverse complement strand
GTAGCCTTCGAGCTCGGAGGCCGCCCAGTCGAGTGCCTGAGCGATGGTTTTGCCGCCCACCGTGGCGTGGCTGATCATCTTCGGCATGACGCCGTGCACGAACATCTGGGTGCCGATCCGAGTTGGCGCCGGCGCGCCGGTGGTGGACCCGAGGACGTCGCCGCGCGGCGGATAGTGGTAGAGCGTGCCGGCAGGGGGCTCCTGGTCGGCCCAGGTCTTGAAGTCGTGCTGCTTCTCGAACGACGCCAGATCGAAGCCCTGGCTCGCATCGATCAGCTTCTCGGCCTGCGGACGCGAGGCGAGGAAATACATCAGCGACTTCGCCGCCGACTGGTTCTTCGAGAAGTTCCAGGTGCCCCAGAAGAAGTTGCTGGCCGGGACGAAGCGGCCCTTCGGCCCCTTGGGCCCCGGGAAGTGCCAGGTCTGCTCGGCGATCTTCGGCGCGTCGCGCTTGGCGACCGCCCAGGCGGACGGCGGGTTCTGGATCAGGGCGCCCTTGCCCGAGACGAACCACTTGTTGTTGCCGGCGTTGTCCCAGGCGAATGTCTCGGGCGGCAGGAACGGCACCAGCTTCTTGAACCACTCCAGCACCTGTTTCACCTGGTCGGACCTGACCGTGATGTTCCCGTCCTTGTCGATCATCTCGGCGCCGTAGGCGGCGAACATCGCGCCGATCCAATTGCACGCGTCGGTGGCGTCGCTCATCGGCAGGCCGAACGGATAGCCGGCCTTGTGGCATTGCTCGGCCGCCTTGAGGAACGCGTCATAGGTCCAGGTATCGGCCAACGCCTGATCGGCCGGCCGGCCCGCCGGGTACATCTTCACGACGTCGATGCCGCAATACTGCTTCAGCAGGTCGATGCGACCGACGCAGGGAAAGTTCGAGTTGCCCCAGGTGCCGGGCACGCCGGTCCACCGCCCTTCCTGCTTGCCGAGATACTCGGCCGACGCGGCGACCTTGCCGTTCTCGGAGATCAGCGCCGCCATCACGTCGTCGACCGGCGCCAGGTTCTCGGCCTGGCCGGCGGCGTACCAGAGCTGGAACGACAGGATGTCGTGACCGACCTTCGCTTGGGCTTCCGCGGACAGGGTCATCAGCAGCTTGTCGCCGACCGAGGTGATGAAATCGACCGTCAAGTCGACCTTTTCCTTGGCCGCCCATTCCATGCACAGCTTGCGCATCGGCTCGTTGGCACTGGGCACCCAGTGGTCCCAGAAACCGCAGCTCAGCTTGCCGCCGACGGTGGCGCCATGGACGTAGGGCGCCGCGATGGTCGCGGTCGCGGTCAGCGCGGCGGTCTGGGCGAGAAACGTGCGGCGTGACAGTTTCTTGCTGGGCATCGTCCGTGTCCTCCCTGAACTCGACGCGGACCACCGGACGGCGTGTCGTGCCGTCACTTTCGCGCAATTTTCTTTCTTGGGCCCACGCTGCCCGGCCGGACCTTCGGCCTCCGTCACCGGACCACGCGACCTTACCATGATGGGGCCGCCCGGCCTATCGCGGCGCAGCGTCGCGGGCGTGACGTCGCGCACCCGCCATGCCGTTTGACCTAGGCGGTCTGCTTACAAATATTGACTGATTTCCGTCACCGGAGCGGCCTACACTGGCGCATCGCCATTTTTGGCCGGGGGGCGCCATGAGCAAAACTCAACGCGACAGCTCCTTTCCCTTCTCCCTTCCGTTCGCCGATTTCCAGCAAGGCTTGGGGCCGTCGAAGCTGCCCATCGAGTTTGCCCAGGGCTTGCTGAAGGCGCAGACCCGCGCGCTCGATGCGATGCAAGCCATGACGGAGCACTGGTTCGCCTGCCGACGCCAAGCGCTCGACGCCACGCTCGCGACCATCGGCCGGCTGTCCGCGTGCAAGGACGCAACCGAGATGGCCGAGACCCATCAGCAGTGGGTCACCGGCGCCTCGGAGCGGTTGGTGTCGGAGATTACCGGGCTGCACGACGACGTCGTCAAGCTGACCCAGTCGACCGCCAGCGCGGTGGTCGAGTCCCTCGGCACCGGCACGCCCAAGAAAGCCGCCTGATCGTCCGATATCCGCGTTGACCGGCCCGCTTGCGCGGGCCGGGTCGACGGGCCGTGTGAAATTGGGCATCGTGGAGCCGACGGGAGGACGGCACCATGGCGCCCCAGATGCAAACTCCGATGCAAATCGGCTTCAACCTGCCGATCAGCGGCCCGCTCGCGGCACTCGACAGCGTAACGCGGATCGCCCGCGAGGGTGAGGCGCTCGGCTACGACTACCTGACCTTGACCGACCATGTCGTGCTGCCCGACCGCGCGGCGCCCGGCTATCACTACTCGGAAAGCGGCGAGTTCTACGGCGACGCGCCGGCGCATCGCCACGAGCAGATGACCATCACGGCGTTCATCGCCGCCCAGACCAAGCGCATCCGCCTGGTCACCGCAATCCTCGTCGTGCCGCACCGCCCGGCCGTGCTCGCCGCCAAGCAGCTCGCGACCATCGACGTGATCTCGGGCGGCCGGCTCACCGTCGGGGTCGGCGCCGGCTGGCTCAAGGCCGAGTTCGACGCCGTGGTGACCACGCCGTTCGCCGAGCGCGGCGCCGTGACCAACGAGTATCTCGAGGCGTTCAAGATTTTGTGGACCCAGCCGAAGCCGCGCATGGACGGCAAATACGTCAAGTTCGACGGCATCCTGTTCGAGCCCAAGCCGGTCCAGAAGCCGCACCCGCCAATCTGGGTCGGCGGCGAGAGCCCGCCCAGCATGCGCCGCGCCGCGCGCTTCGCCGACGCCTGGTATCCGATCGGCAGCAACCAGAAGAACCCGCTCGACACCCTGGCGCGCTACCGCGGCGGCATCGCGCGGATACGCCAGCTGGTCGCCGAGGCCGGGCGCGATCCGGCCCAGCTCGCGCTCGCCTATCGGGTCAAGGCCTACGGCGACGCCGTGAAGCCGCAGGCGAACGACGGCGACCGGCGATTGTTCTCGGGCAGCCAGACCGCGATCATCGACGACTTCAAGGCGCTACGCGATCTCGGCGTGTCGGTGATCGACATCGACTTCGAGCGCCACAAGGCCGACGAGTCGCTCACCGCGATGCGCCGCTTCAAGGACGACATTCTCGCGAAGGTCTGAGGAGGCCATAATGGCGATGGAATTCGGCGCGTCGATGTTCTTCACCGACTACTCGATGCGGCCCGAGGAGTTGGCGCAAGCGCTGGAAGCCCGCGGCTTCGAGTCGGTGTGGGCGCCCGAGCACTCGCACATCCCGCTGTCGCGCAAGTCGCCCTTCCCCGGCGGCGGCGACGTGCCCAAGCGCTACTACGACGTCATGGACCCATTCGTCACCCTGACGGCGGCCGCGATGGCGACCAAGACCCTCAAGGTCGCGACCGGCATCTGCCTGGTGGTGCAGCGCGACCCGATCCAGACCGCCAAGCTGGTGGCGTCGATCGATCAGATCTCGAACGGCCGTTTCGTGTTCGGCATCGGCGCCGGCTGGAACGCCGAGGAGATGGAGGATCACGGCACCGCGTTCAAGACGCGCTTCAAGCTGATGCACGAACGCGTCGACGCCATGAAGGCAATCTGGACCCACAGCAAGGCCGAGTACCATGGCGAGTTCGTCGACTTCGGCCCGATGATGACGTGGCCCAAGCCGGTGCAGAAGCCGCACCCGCCGGTGCTGGTCGGCGGCAACTTCCCGCACGGCGCCCGCCGCGCCCTGGCGTTCGGTGATGCCTGGATGCCGCTCGCCAGCATGCCGCAATACGCCGACATCGCCGAGTTCATCCCGCGCTTCCGCCAGATGGCCGCCGAGTCCGGGCGCGACCCGGCGTCGGTCGCGGTCCAGGTCAACAACGTCAGCGAGGACATGACCAAGCTGGCGCGCTACCGCGAGCTCGGCGCCATCCGCGCGATCGTCAGCCTGCCCTCGGAGAAGGCCGACACCATCCTGCCGGTCCTCGACCGCTGGGCGGCGTTGATCCCCAAGGCGCGCTGAGGCGCGCGGTGGCCGACGAGCGCTTCGCGATCACGCGCTGCACGGCGGAGGACTTCTATCAAATCCTCGAGACGCGGGAGGAGTTCTGGGACGGCCGCGACATGCGCCATCTGTTCCATCCCTTCCTGCTCCACCAGTTCGGCAACTCGGCGTTCGTGATCCGCGACGGCGGCCAGGTCGTCGCCTACTTGTTCGGCCTGTTGTCCCAGACCGAGCCGGTCGCCTACGCCCACGCCATCGCGGTGCGGCCGTCGGCGCGGCGGCACAAGCTCGGCCAAAAACTGTACGAGCACTTCACCGCGTTCGCCGGCACGCACGGCTGCACGCACATCAAGGCGATCACCAGCCCCGACAACCTGCGCTCGATCGCCTTCCACCGCTCGATCGGCATGGGGCTGCTGGGTGAGCCCAACGCCGACGGCATCCCGGTCGTGCGCGGCTACGCCCGCCGCGACGTCGACCACGTGGTATTCTGCAAGGCGCTCTAACTACCGCCCCTTGAACTTGGGTTTGCGCTTCTCGACGAAGGCACGCACGGCTTCGGCGTGGTCCTCGGTGGTGCCGGTGCGCGACTGATGGATCGCCTCCATGTCGAGCACGGTGTCGAATGACTCGGTCTCGGCGGCGTGCAGATTGCGCTTCATGTAGCGGTAGGCAACCTGCGGACCGTCGGCGATGCGCCGCGCGATCTTGGTCGTCTCGGCGCGCAGCGCCGCGTCGTCGACCACCCAGTTCACCATGCCGAGCGACAGCGCGGCCTCGGCGTTGACGCGCTCGCCGAGGAAATACAGCTCGCGCGCCTTCGCGGTGCCGACCAGCCGGGTCAAGGTCCACGAGCCGCCCCAGTCGCCCGAGTAGCCGACATTGCCAAAGCCGGTCGAGAAATGCGCCGAGCGGGCGGCGATGCGCAGATCGCAGGCCAGCGCCAGCCCGAGGCCCGCACCCGCGACGGGGCCGTTGACCATGGCGATCACGACCTTCGAGATGGTGCGCAGCAGCCGCGGCACCTCGTGCGAGACGCGGAACCCCTCGACGCGGTCCTCGATGGTGCGCTCGCCCTGCTCGGCCATCGCCTTGACGTCGCCGCCGGCGCAGAAGCCGCGGCCGGCGCCGGTGAGCACCACCACGCCGACCGACGTATCGCCGCTGTAGCGGATCAGCGCCTCGCTCAGCCCGACGCGAATCTCGGTCGACAGCGCATTCATGCGCTCGGGCCGGTTGAGGGTCAGCCAGGCGATGCCGTCCTCGACGCTCTCCAACAGGTCACTCATCGCTTTGCCTCCTCAGCCCACGCGATCAGGCGTTCGATGCCTTCCTCGATCCCGACCTTGGGCTCCCAATCGAGCAGCTTCTTGGCCTTGGCCGGGGAATATCCGAGCTTCGGCTTCATGGCGGTGCGCGGTTTAGTCGGGTCGTTATGGTACTCCGGCTTGACGTCCTTCTGGGTCAGCCGGCCGAGGATCTTGACGACCTCGTTGAGCGAGGTGTCGACGCCGGTCGCGATGATGAAGCTTTCGCCCGACACCGCGCTCGCCATGCCCATGACATTGGCGCGCGCGACATCGCCGACATAGACGTAGTCGTAGGCCTGGGTGCCGTCGCCAGGCAGCACCGGGCGCTTGCCCGCCTTGATCGCCTCGTAGGCCTCCATGATGTAGATGGCGTTGATGCCGCGCAGGTGCTGGCGCTCGCCGTAGACCGTCGAGTAGCGCAGGCCGACGAAGTCGATGCCGTAGCGGTCCTTGTAGAGCCGGCCCAGGC
>JACQAI010000062.1 GCA_016195115.1 Pseudomonadota bacterium | reverse complement strand
GCTTCTGGTGGATGCTGCGCTCGCTCGGGTTCGACAAGGCCGCGGTGCTCGACGGCGGCTTCGACAAGTGGATGGCCGAAGGTCGGCCGACCGAAACCGGCGAGGGGCGCCGGTACCCGCCGACGCGGCTCACCGTCGCGCCACGCGCCGGCCTATTCGTCGACAAGGACGCCGTGCGCGCGGCGCTCGGCCGTCGCGACACCGTCATCGTAAACGCGCTCGGACCGCAATTCCACAAGGGGCAGGAGCCCAGCCGCTACGGCCGGCCGGGACGGATTCCCGGTAGCGTCAACGTGCCCGCGGCCAGCTTGGTCGGCTCGGCCAAGGACTTCGCGACGCTGGCGGCGGCTGCGAAAAGCTTCGCGGCGCAGGGTGTGACGCGCGATCGCCAGGTGATCTGCTACTGCGGCGGCGGCATCTCCGCGACCATCGACCTGTTCCTGCTGCATCAGCTCGGCTACGACAACCTGACGCTCTATGACGGTTCGATGGGCGAGTGGGCGCCCGATGCCGCGCTGCCGATCGAGACCGACTAGCAGAACCGAGAGCGCCCAGTCGACTCAGCGGTGGGTAAAATTCGAGATTTTAAAACTCTCAAGATCTACAAGAATTTTCGCGATCGCGATGCACCGACCCGCGCCGCCAGGTGTTTCCAAGGTGACGACCCTCGGGTTTGGCACGCATGGCGACGCGGACGCTGCTGGTGGTCGACGACGATCCCGACGTCCGGGAGATCGTAGCCTTGTCGTTGCGCACCGCCGGGCATGTCGTGCTCGAAGCGGCCAACGCCGGCGAGGCCATCCCGTTGCTCCGGCAGCACGCGGAGATCGAGCTCATCTTCACCGACATCGTGATGCCGGGAACCGACGGTTTTCGCTTTGCCGACATGGCAAAGGCGCAGCGCCCCGACGTGCGCGTGCTCTACACGACCGGCTTCGCCGATCGCGTCGAGGCCTACCACGGCGCCGTCCACGGACCGATCCTCGCCAAGCCCTACCGCATGGGCGAGCTGCTGGCCGCAATCGATCGCGTCCTGACCGACTAGCTACAGCGGCTCCCCTGCCCCGGACCCGGCGTGCGGCGTCGGGATCCACCACTCCGAGCCGCGCACCGTCTCGACGTACTCCGGCCATCGCAGATCGACGGGCGGGTCGAAGTCGCGCGGCAGCAGCGGCGCCACCCAGTCTTTGCCCCCGACCCCACCGCCGGTGCGCTGCTTGAACTCGTCCTGGGCGCGCTTCAGGTGCTCGGGCACGGTCAGGAGATCGGTCAAGGTCGCGGCGATCGTCTTGGCGCCGAAGAACATGCCGGGATCGATCGCCGCCGGCAGCCCGCCCATCGCGTTGTTGACCCACGCGGGATATTCGTAGCTGTCGTTGGGCGGCTTGAGGCGCGGCCGCATGGACAGGACCCGCACGGTCGGCGCGTGCCACGTGTAGTCGACGTAGTCGTCCGAGGTGTAGTTGAGCTGCCATTCAGGCAACGCGCGCCGCAAATAGGTCTCGTATTCCTGCGGCGGCATCAGGCGCTCGGCGTCGTCGAGGAACGGGTTGTCCATCGGCTCGACGCCGAGAGTGCGGGAACATCGCCTCCTTGGTGTACTTCGTCATGGTGTACATCAGGCACAGCGCGTCGATCGCGCCCGGGCAGCGCGCCGCGGCGTGCGAGGTGTGCTTGGTCGGCACCAGGCTCTTGTCGATCCACTTCTCCGGCTCGAGCGTCTCGAAGGTGAACACCGCGCTCCAGTAGGAGCCGCACTGGGTGTCGAGGATCGCCGTGTTGGTGAAGTGCGGGTGATAGGAGATGAAGGCATCGGCGCCGTCGAAATAGCCCTTCGCCGCGTGCACCGGCTTCGAGCCGCAGACTTTTTCTGCCGGCTCGCCAAAAAACTTGAGCGTGCCCTTGAGGCCGAACTTCTCCATCGTCGCCTTGGCGGCGAGCACGCCGGCCAGCGCCGTGGTGCCGAGCTGCGAGTGCGGATCGGTGTGGCCGGCCGCCCACGGATGGACGCCCTCGCGCGGCGCCGGATAGGGTACGGGCTGCTGCGAGTTGCCCGGCACGGCGTCGTACTCCGCGTAGCTGCCGAGCACCGGACCGCCCTTGCCCCAGCTCGCCGCGAACGCCGTCGGCATGCCGCCCGAGCCTTCCTCGACGGCAAAACCCTCGGCGCGCAACAGCTCGCAATAGGCCCTGGCCGACTTGTACTCGCGCCACGCCGGCTCGTGGTAGTTCCAGATCTTCATGTGCCAGTCGGAAAAGCGCCGGGGGCGCTCGTCGATCCACTCCAGCGCGAAGCGCTTGTGCTGCGTCAGCTCGGGCATGATCGCCTCCTCAGGTACGCACCGTGTAGTCCGGCGTCAGCCGGCTCAGCGGCTCGGCGCCGGTGTCGGTCATCAGGATGGTGTGGCCGAGCGACATCGCCAGGTTGTGCGGCGCGTCGACCAGGATGGCGTGCAGGAACAAGGTCATGCCGGGCTGCGCGGGCATCGGATTGCCCGAGTAGAGCATCGGGGGCACGTCCATCCACGACGGCCGGAAGGTCGCGCCGAGCGAGTAGCCGCATGCCGCCAGGCGCGTCTCGGCATAGCCGGCGGCGTCGAGCACGCGCCGGTGGGCGTCGTCGATCTCGCCGAGCGGCCGGCCCGGCCGCGCCGCCGCGGTCATCGCCGCCAGCGCGTCGCGCGTCGC
>JACQAI010000723.1 GCA_016195115.1 Pseudomonadota bacterium | reverse complement strand
CGCGTCGACGAACGCCCAGCGGGCCAGCCGAGGCACCAGCCAAGCCAGAATTGCCAGGCACGCGATCGAAATGGCGGCGTCGTACCAGGTGCCGAACATCCGCTTGGCGACCATCGCGGCCAGGGCGCCCCGGCCGACCTGCGGCCTCTGCGTGCCGGACGCTGCGGTGCTCACGAGGGTCCCATCGGGGGTCAGCCGCGCTTCGTCCCGAAGCCCTTGAGGGCGATCGAGCGGTTGAGCGCGTTCATGATCGACGCGATGACGTAGTTGATGAGCAGGAACCCGGCCATCATGAGGAACAGGATTTCGATGGTCTGGCCGCTCTGGTTGATCGCCGTCGAGCTGACCATGAAGAGATCGCTGAAGCCGAAGGCGATGCCGACGGTCGTCGCCTTCATCAGCCAAATGAACTGATTGCCCAACGGCGGCACGACGCTCCGCAAGGCCAGCGGTATGCGGACGTGCCAGGTGACACGGAACGGACTGAGCCCGAGCGCGCGCGCCGCCTCGAGCTGCCCCTGGTTGACCGAGAGCAGGCCGCCGCGGACGATCTCGGCGATGTAGGCGCTGCCGAAGCCGACGATGGCGATGAACAGGGCGGCGAACTCGGGGGTCAAGCGCAGGCCGCCTTCGAAGCGCAGGCCGAGCAGCCGCGGCGTCGTGAACAGGCCGACCTGCGGGTCATGATTGCCGACGATCACCGCAAGGCTGATCGCGACCGCCGCGATAACGACGCCGCGGCGGGTTGTGCGAAACCTGACACGAGGCACCCGTGGCGCCAGATAGATCGCCGCGGCCGCGATCAAGATCGTCGCCACGACCGCCAGGAATGTCCCGTGCGACAGCGCGACGAACGGGACGTAGATGCCGCGGCTGGACAGATAGATGGCATCCCACAGCGCGATCGCCTGCCGTGGCGGCGGCAGGTGCGTCAGGACCGCGTACCAGAACAGGCCCTGGAGGATCAGGGGCACGTTGCGAAAGATCTCGACATGGACCGTACCGAGCAGGCTCAGCAACGGGTTGCGGCCGACCCGCGCGATGCCGATCAACGTGCCGAGCACGGTCGCGAAGACCAGGCTGAGCAGCCCGACGAAGATCGTGTTCTCGAAGCCCACGAGAAGCACGCGCCAGTACGGGTCCCGGATCGCGTAGTCCATCAAGGCGAAGGAGACGTTCCACCCCGTCGAGCGCTCGAGGAAATCGAAGCCGCTGGCGATGCCCTGGGCGACCAGGTTCTGGCGGGTGTTGACGACCAGCATGATCAACACCGCGCACACGGTGACGACCAGCGTCGCCTGGTAGACCAAGCCGCGGAACCGTCCGCTGCGGAGCAATGCCGTCATTCGACCAGGCACCCTCACGGCCGCCGGGCGGCCGTCGTGTCAGACGCCGGGCGGCACGCGAGGGTCAGTCGATGATCAGCGGGTACATCACCCCGCCGTCGCGGATCAGCCCGTTGATGGCGCGCTTCATCTTGTACGGCGAGCCGTCGCCCAAGGTCCGGTCGAAGATCTGCTTGTAGCTGCCGACCGCCTTGATGACGTCGTAGGCCCAGGTCTCGCTGAGGCCGAGACGCTTGCCGATGCCCGGCGTGACGCCGAGCAGCCGCTCGACCGTCGGGTTGGCCGGCTTGGCTTTGTGCTGGTCGATATTCTCGCTCGTGATGCCGTATTCCTCGGCCACCAACAGCGCCGTGAGCAGCCAATTGGCGACGTCGACGAAGTGGTCGTCGCCCTGGCGCATCGCGATGCTCTGGGGCTCGACCGCCAGGATATCGGGCAGGGCGGCGTACTTGCTCGGATCGGCGGCTTGGGCGATCGAGATCGCCAGGTTCGGCCCCCACAGCGCGATGGCGTCGCAGCGGCCGGAGAAGAAGGCGCTGCGCATCTCCTCGACCTTCTCGAACGAGACGACCTCGAACTTGACCTTGAGGTTGGTCAGGTAGTCCGCGGCGAGCCGCTCGGTGCTGGTTCCGGCCGCCGAGCACACCGACGCGCCGTTCAGGTCCTTGGCCGACTTGGCGCCGGTGCTGACGTTCACCGCGATTTGCGTCGCGCCCAGGAAGTACGGGCGGCTGAACTGCAGGCCGAGCTCGGTGTCGCGGCCGAGGGTCCATCCCGTCACCTTGATGATCACGTCGATGTCGCCCGATTGGAGCGCGGGGAACCGCTGCGCGAAGCTGACCGGCACGATCTTCAGCTTGGTCGGGGCGCCGAGAATTGCCGTGGCCATCGCCTTGCAAAGCTCGATGTCGAAGCCATGCCAATTGCCTGTGCTGTCGACTTCGGCGAACCCCAGATAGGTGCCGTTGTGCCCGGTGCACAGCAGGTGCCCGCGCTCCTTGATGGTCTTGACCGTGTCGCCAAGCCCCGCGTCGGCCGGACCCGGGATCATCGCGGCCGCCGCGACGGCGAGCGACGCGAGCGCTGCCCTGAAACCCATCATCGTTGTCTCCCCTTCATGATGCCGGCGGCCGGTCGATCGCGGAGCGGTCTCGTATCCGATACGACGATGCGCCAATAAATCCCTCAGACACAAACGATATTGACGGTCGGCTTGCCGGCGGCGGACGTGCCCGAACGTGGCAAGGCCGGGCTGGACTACACGCTGCCCGTGCCGGACTTCACGTTGTGGTCCACCAACTCGCGGTAGAGCTCGATCAAGCGGGCGGTCGTCGCGCCCGGCCGATGGGTTCCGATCGGGCGGCCGTCGATCGCCGCGACCGGCGTCAGCCCGCCGAACGTGCCGGTCACGAAGGCTTCCTCGGCGCCGTAGGCCTCGGCGAGCGTGAAATCCCGCTGCTCGAGCGGAATGCCGTTGGCGCTGCACAGCGCGATGACGTTCTGCCGGGTGATACCCAGGAAATTGAACCGCCCCGTCGAGGTGACGACGCGTCCGCCCGCGACGATGAAGAAATTCGTCGAATTGCAACTCGCCACGAAGCCGCTCGGGTCGAGCATCAGGGCCTCGTGCGCGCCGGCCTTGATCGCCTGGATCAGCGCTTGGATAAGGTTGAGCCGGCTGTGCGAGTTCAGGCGCAGGTCGAACACGTCCGGCCCGCTGCAGCGAAACGTGCTGGTGAACAGCACGATCCCCTTGGTCTTGATCGCGGGGTCGGGCGACTTGTACTCCGCCGCGATGACGACGGTCGGCGGACCGACCACGTTGCGCGGATCCTGGTTGGGCGTGCTCTTGGGTCCGCGGGTGACCATCAGGCGGATATGCACGCCGTCCGTCATGCCGTTCGCCGTGCAGGTCTCCTGGATCGCCGCCAGCAGTTGCTGCGGCGACCGGCCGATCCGCAGGTCGATCGCGGTGGCGCCGGCGAACAGCCGATCCAGATGCTGCTTGGCGAAGACGACGACCCCGCGGACGAGGCGAAAGCCCTCCCACACCCCGTCGCCCAGCACGAAGCCGCTGTCGAACACCGAGACCGTGGCCTCGCCGCGCGGCACGAGCTTGCCGTTCACGGACACGAGCACCGCGTCGTTGCGGGGATCGTGAACATGGGTCTGGGCGCCGGATTCCTGCACGGGGTCGCTCCTGTGCGGTGCGTCATGGCAGCATACCTCATCCCATCGTCACGTGATCAAGGTCGGCTGCCCGCCAAAGACGCGTTTCGCTTGCGACCGGCGCGATTCTCGTAACCGGCTCGACGATCGCAGCCGACGCCGAAGCGATGCTGCGCGCGCACGAAATTTCCTGCACTCCGGTCGATCCGGCTATCGTCAACTGCGAGGTCGAACGGCTGTTCGCGGATGTCGGGCGGATGGCACGATCGTCCGCTTCGGCAATATCCGCGCACGCATCATGGATGCGGCGGGATCACCGCGATTCCAATACGCAGGTTTTGCAGGAGCTCGACGGAGTCATGGAGAGGTTGCTCTGGTAAAACCTCCCGCCCGCAGCACCGAGACCAGCGTCCCGTTATCCTGCTCGCCCAGATCGATCAGCGCGAGGTAAGGATCGCCCCTCAGTCTGAGCGCGGTGGCGAACGCGGGTTCCGTTTTCATGCCCTGCTGGCGCAGGGCGAGCACGGCCACCGTCAGGTCTTCCCCACCAAGGGTGAGCAGGCGTCGTTCGACAGCAAAATGCCGCCAGCCGCGTTGCTGCTCGACGGGGATCGCTTCGCCATAAAGTTCAATTCGCCATCCCGCCACCTCGAAGGACGCGACCACGGGCCTCGGCGACCTCACCAACTGCTTCGCCACGAAACCTTGCGCATTGGAGAAGTTGTGCCACACGGTCTCAGTGAAGGCGTGCGCGTCCGGTGCAAAACAAAGTATGTCGATGTCGCTGCCCGGCACGTCGAGCCCAAGCGGGGGCGTGCCGACGATGCGCGGGTCGAACGGGGTAAGCACCCCCAGCACGCCGCATTCGGCGAGTGCCTCCTCGTACGGCCGACGATCGCGGCGGATACTCACCGCTTCCGTCCCACACCCGTGTTTATGGTCATCGTCAGAGCCCCCGAAGCGTCGGCCCGCTGTACGGGTATACTGGACGGTACCCTCAGCGTCTGCTGCCCGGCTCTGGCTGCAGTGCTTGATGGCGCGGGGTGCTCCGTTCCGGATGCATCCATATGGTATTGACATAATTCCGTTAAGGTATATATGACTCCCCAACGCTGCCATTGCGCAGCTTTGGTGGAGGTTTTCCATGACAGAGCCATCCGCGGCGGCCGGGCGCGATGCCCACGGCCGCTTCGTGCCCGGTTGCTCGGGCAATCCGGCCGGCAAGCCGCTCGGCACCTTGAACTGGTCGACCCGGCTGCGGGGCGTGCTGCCGGACGACGACGCCGACACCGTGATGCGCAAGGTCGTCGAGCGCGCGCTGGATGGCAGCGGGGTCGACGGCCGCTTCCTGTTCGCCTGGATCGAGCCCAAGCCGCGCGGCCGGCCGGTCGAGATCGCGGTGCCGGCGGACGCCAGCCTGCTCGATCGCTGCGAGGCGGTGTTCGCCGCCATGGCGCGCGGCGACATCACGACGGCCGAGGCGGTCGAGGCCGCGCGGGTGATCGAAACCGAGCGCAAGGTTGCCGCAGCAGCAGAGACACCGGCGGTCGACGAGCGGTCGCGGGCCGAGATCCTGGCGGAAGAGGGCGTGCGGGTCCGCCAGCACCTCCTCCGGGACGACGTGCTCCGCGCCGAGGTCGCCGCGGCGCTGCGCACCGAGCTCGAGCCGACGATCCGCGCCGAAGTCATCGCGGCGATGCGTGCCGAGGTCATCGCGGCGATCCGCACCGGGCTCCAGCCGGAGTTCCTCGTTGAGCTCCGGGCCGCGCCCGCCGATCCGGTCGCGGAAGCAGGCCCTGGCCTGAATTCGACCTGTATTTCCAGGGATGAGCCCGTCGCACCAGTCGGGCCTTCCTCACCAGCCCCGTCATGGCCGGGCTCGACCCGGCCATCGCGACGGGCGGCGCCACAGGCCGCAGCTCAGGCGGCCGTCATGATGGCCGGGTCGGCCCCCGGGTCGAGCCCGGGGGCGGCCATGATGGAGTCAGGGGTAGGCGAGAAGGGCGAACGGGCTGCGGCCATCCTGAAGTCATCCTGTATTTCCAGGCCGCCGCCCGCGTTGTCCGAGCCGGACCCCGCCGCCCTGCGCAATCCCGCGCGCTGGCAGAACGCGGCCCGGATCGACCGCATGCTGCGCAACGCCGGCGCGCCGGGGCGCCCGTGACGCCGCGGGCCGGCCGCCTCATCGCACGACGCTCGCGGCGTTCCGCGCCGATGGTGGCGTGTTGAATATCCGGCGAGACCTGATCATAACGGGGGGCGTCCGGAATGGATCAATTCCGCCGAGGCCTTCCGTGAGATCGATGTCCTCCCGTACTAGTGCCTTGAGCCGGGGTGCCCGCTGCGGGCCCCGCGGGATCGCGCCGTGCCCGCGCTGATCATCGTCTCGACATCGTTCCGGCAATTCGGCGCGGCCGACGTCGAGCGGGTGCTGAACAACCTGCTCGGCAATCCCGCGATCGTCCCGCCGGTTGCCGATGCGGCCCGCGACGGCGCCGTGATCGTGCACCCGAGCAGCATTGCGTTCGAGCGCGCGCGGTTTTCCGACGTCATCCCCTATGACACGGAAATCGGTCTCGAAAAGCACCCGGAGGTATGGCGACCGCTGCGTCAGCGGCGCTTCGACAGCATCACGGTCCTCGGGCTCGATCCCGTCGCCGATCACGAGGCGATCATCCTCGCCTGCTATCTCGAGGCCGACGACAAGCGGTTCATCGACCGCCGCGGCGTCCATGACCTGGCGCCCTGGCAGGCCCAGGTGCGGCCCGACTTGCGGCCCCGCGAGGTGCGGGTGCGCCGGCTGGGTCCGGAGCGGCAGCGCGACTATCTCCGCACCGTCCATCGCTGGCTGGGGGACCAGCTTGTCAAGGCCGACTTCGACCCGCCGATCCCGGCGACCCACCGCGATCCCGAGGTCTCCGACTATTGGTACCCGCGGCTGGCGACCGATCTCGCCCAGCAGACGCTCGACTTGCTGCCCGAGGAGCATGGCGCATCGTTCTCGACCCTCATGTTGCGCGACGGATCGCTCGTCCACACCAGCGACTTCTACCGCGCGATCGCCAACTTCGTGATCGCGGTCGAGGGAATGGACAGCGTGCTCGATGTCGGTTGCGGCAGCGGGTTCCTCGCGTGCTACCTCGCGGCCTCCGGTCGCTACAAGTCGGTGCTCGGCACCGACTCGTCGCCGTGGCGCATCAACGGCGCGCGGCTGCATGCGGAGCTGCACGGCTCAGCCGCCCGGTTCGACGTCATGACCATGACGAACATCCAGCTGCCCGATAAGTCGGTGGACATCAGCGTGACGTCCTATGCGCTGGAGCAAACCGGCGAGCATCTGGAGCGATGCTTCTCGGAGATTCGGCGAGTGACCCGAAAGCTGATCGTTCTGGTCGAGCCGACCAACGAGTTCTTCGCGACCCTGCCGAGCCTCTGGCACATCCCGGCGCGCGGCTGGGCGAATCAGTACTATTCGATGCTGAGCAAGTCGGGCCTCGCCTTCGCGATGCGACCGAGCCTGCTCTACCACTATTTCAATCCCGGCACGGTCTTCGTCATCGATCTGCAGCACCGGGATCACCCCTGCCTCCGGTATCCCCAACTCTTCGGGCCGGGAGTCGAAGCTTGGCCGGGCGGCGTGACGGTCAGCTGAGCTGACGGACCGGCTCAGTCGGTCAGCAACAGGCGATTGATGTAGCGCGCCCGCGCGGTCTGCGGCAGCCGCGGGTTGAGCATCGCGGCAAACTCGCCGGTCCCGCCGCCGAACGAGATGTGATTCGGGCCCAGCCCGTAGCGCACCCACAGCATCAAGCGTTCACCCTCATGCAGCGGCAGCCCCATGTGCAGACCGTGCGTGTCGGCCAAGACGGCGGACCCGGCCGGACCGGTCCAGACCATCTCGAATTGGCCCAGCAAGGCGTCGGCCTTCGCGCTGGCGTCGTAGACATCGCCCAGAAACAGCGGATAGACCAGGGCTTGCAACGCGGCGTCCTGCCATCCGGCGGCCTTGAGGACCTGGGTCAGGACGGTCTTGTCGTGGCTGTATTTGATGTAGCGGTGCGCGCCGTTCCTGGGGCCGACCGGCGTCAGGAAAATGAACAAGGTAAGGAAGCGGAGATCGTCCATGTCCCGGTGCAGGCTCTGGGACACCGACGCGGCCGTGCCGGCCTGCGCAAACGACCACCAGGCATTGATGTGATAGATCGTCGGCGGGCAGCCGAGATAAGCCTCGGCGATCTGCAGGAGCTGGGGGTCGTTGGCGATTTCCACCAGATGGGGACAGCCCAGGATGGTGCGGCGGTCGTAGCACCCGTAGTGGGAGGTTCGCCGCAGCACCTCGAAATCGCGTGCCACGAGGTCGGAGTCCTCGGTCGTGTGGCCGGCATAGATCGGCGCGGCCTCGAAATACGCCCGCATCGCCGCGACCGTCGACGCGTCGATCCGCGTGCCGAGGTCGGCGATCCCCTCGGCCAGTATTTGACCGGCGATGCGCGCGGCGGCCTCGCTCGGCGGCTCGGCGATCGCGGCGCGCGCTTTGCGCCGGACCTGGCTCAGCATCGCGGCGAACAGCGCGCGCGTTTCGGGCGAGGTGACGTTCACCTCGTGAAAGAACGCGCGCAAGATGTCGAGGTCCTCGTCGGGCATGCCCGGCCGCGCCCACCGATGCGGCGGCGGCTCGATCAATGCTGCGGCTCTCGGCAGGACGTCACCATGGCGTGCCGTTTTCCGGTGCCCATCGGCGGTTCGACGCGGGCGCCAGGGTAGTCCTCCCGGAATGCCGGGGTCAAATCAGCAGCGCGCCGCAGCCGTCGGCGCAACGCCTCAGCCCAAATGCGCCAGCACCGCCGCCCAGAAATATGTCCCGGTGCAGTATTTCGCCGCCCAGCGGTGACCTTCCGCCGCCAGGGCGTGCCGCCGGGCCGGATCGTCGAGCAGGGCCGCGGTGATCTCGCGCAGATCGGCCAGCGTCTTGAACGGCATGAAATGGATGCCCGGCTTGAAGAAATACCGCGTATCGACCGAGTCCTCTTCGACCAGCACCCCGCCGGCCAGCATGGTCTCGATGGTACGGCCGGTCAGGATGGTCGCGCCGGTCGCGCGTCGGGTCAGGTTGATCGACAGCTGGTGGGACCTCAGGGTCTCCATGTAGGCACGGTCCGACGCGAGCTCCGGACTGGTCTGGAACGTCTCGATGAAGTCGATCGGCAAGCCCGCGCGCTGGGTCTCGACCCACCACGCCAGCCGCGACATGTTGATATAGGACATGCTGCCGATGAAGCAGCCGCGCGGGATCGTGCCGGCGGCGCTGGTCAGCCCGGGATTCCAGGTCGGCAGCGTGAAGCAGCAGGTGGCCGCGCGCTGTTCAGGCGATGCCTGATCGAGCGCCGCCGGATGGCAATGGTGCACGACGTCGACCAGCTCGCCCAATCCCGTGTACAGCGGATTGCCGGGCCGGTTCACCATGTCCCAGGCGTCGGTATAGGTCGTGATGATGCGCGTGCCGAAGCGCGCGCGGGCGCTGGCCAGGATCTCGGTCACCGGCTTCACGGCCTCGGGCTCGGCGGAAAATCCGCCGGCGAACAGCTCCTCGAACAGGATGACGGCCGGCTGAAAATCGTCGATCGCGGTCTGCAGCGTCGCGATGAAGCTGGCACGATCGAGAAACGGATGCGGCGGATGCGAGTGATGCTCGCGAACCGCCAGGCCGAATTCGGTGGCGGTCCGCGCAAGATTGTCGATCACGTCGTATTGGCGGTGCGCGCCGCCGAAAAAACTGCGCCGCGCGACCACCAGGAGGCGTCGCCCGGCGTAGCGCGCGCGCAGATCTTGAACCGGCAGGTCATGAAGGCGCTCGGCCGCCACCACGGGCGGATCGCGATTGTCGGGACGGTCGAACGCGGATCGCCAATCGGAGCTGCCGGTCAGCAAGCCCTCGCCATAGGTCTGCTCGAGCGGCTTGAACCAAGACGCCAGGAAGTTCAGCAGGCGCGATGCCCGCAGGTATTCGCCGCCCGACGCCAAATTCTTGGCCCGCACCAGCATGTCGTGCGTGAAGGTCTGGCTGCGCGGCGACTCCGTGACCGCCCCGGTCTCGAGGACGAGGGTCTCGAGCTGCGGCGGGTCCGCCGCCTCGATGGCGCAGTGGCCGATCATCAGCGGCAAGCCGCGCTCTGCGGAGATCGCCGGATGGCGCTCGTGGGCGGCCCGGTAGAGCGCCAAGGCGGCGGCCCACTCGCGCTCGAGATATTTGCGGTCGGCCAGGCCGACCAGCAGGCGACCCGCGACCGCGCCGATATCAGCGTGAGCCATGCCGGGCTCAGCCGAAGCCGTGCTCGACGACGCGGCGGATCTGGGCCGCGGTCATGCCGGCCAGGCCGAGGCGCTCGAGGGTGCGGGCCTCGGCGGCGAGGGATCGGCCGAGCAGGCGCTGGGCGATGTCGATCAGCGCGCTCAGCGCCGGGGTCGCGACGCCGGCGGCGGCGCCCAGCGCGGCCATCGGCACCAGCCCGGTCGGCACATCCTCGACGATGAACTTGTGCTCGAGCGACTTCGGCGTGCCGGTCGCCTGGTAGGGTCCGTCGCGGTTGGTGGTCAGGAGTTGGCAGGTCTCGACCAGGTCGGCGCCGCGCACGCCGTAGGTGCGCTCGAACCAGTCCGCCAAGGTGGGCACGCTCGCGCCCAAGGCCGCGGCCACCGCGACGCGCTCGGCGTTGATCGCCTCGTAGAGCCGCGCCACCGCCGGGGTCACGCCCTCGGCGTAGAACTTGTAGCTCTCTGCGCGCTCGATCTTGGTCGCGTTGGCGACGCAGTTGGCGACGTGCAGCATGGCGTTGGCGTTGGTGAAGCCGGTGTGCACGACGGTCGGCGCCGCCACCGCGGTCGGGAACAGCGGCGCCAGGCGCGCGAACGCGGCGTCGCTGCGCGTACCCGGGAACGCCGCGATCTGCAGGAAGCGCTTGCGCACGATCGGCTTGATGCGCGTCGGCCCGAGCCGCAAGTTCGAGTACGGGTAGTTGTCCATCTCGGAGACGTCGACCGGGGCGCGGCAGCCGGCCGCGTCGAGCGCGCGCCGCACCACCAGCGCGCCGCCGGTGTTGCCTTGGATCAGCAGGATGGTCTGGCCATCGTGCAGCCGCGGCGCCAGCGCGCGCGCGACGGCTTCCTGCGCGTTGCCGCCGGTGCACACGACGATGATGTCGGCGCCGTCGACCGCGGCAGCCAAATCGGTCGTGACCCGCGCGACCGCGGCGAAGCCGCGGCCCTCGACGTCGAGGCCGCCGCGTTCCCGCACGTCGGCGAGCTTGGCATCGTCGATGTCGTGCAGGCGCAGCGCATGGCCGGCGCAGCCGAGCTCGGCGATCAGATAGAGGCCACCGATGCCGGCGCCGATGATGGCGACCGTCGCCTTGCCGTGCTCTGCCACACGCGTCTCCCTCGCTGCGTCTGCCCGTCCGTGCGACCGGCCATTAGCCCGCCCCGCGGCGGGCCCGTCAACCGGCCGTGCCTTTGCCCTTGAAGCCGCCGGTGGGGACCTTATTGTGCCGTGCGTACGCAGCCACCGGCCGGGAGCACGCATGACGCCCAACGACATCGCACGGGTGCAGGATTATCTCCGCCGGACCTTCGGCAACGAGCAGATCACCATCGATCCACCCCCACGGCGCAACGCCCCGGTCGAAGTGCGGATCGGCGAGGAGTTCATCGGCGTGCTGCATCGCGACGAGGAGGACGGCGAGGTCTCCTACGCGCTGCACATCACGATCCTGGAGATCGACCTGCCGCCCGCCAGCCTGGTCCCGCCCAAGGGCAAACCAAGTTAGGGCGTCGCTTGCGACGCCCTAACTTGTCCCCGCGAAAGCGGGGACCCAGGGGTCATGTGCGCGGTGTCCGTCACGCGATCCTGGATCCCGGCTTTCGCCGGGATGACGATTATTTGTTTGGCAAGCCGGTGATTTGACCCCCGGGGACGCCCGTCCTACGCTCTCGATCCGCCGAGGAGGACGGAAGATGAGCGACAGCTACGAGACCCTGCTGGTCGAGACGCGCGACGACAAGCTCATGCTCGTCACGCTCAACCGGCCGCAGGTCTCCAACGCGATCAACACCCAGATGGGCCACGATCTGCTCGATCTGTTCACCGGGCTGGTCGCCGACCCCGATCGGGCGCGCTGCATCGTCCTGACCGGCGCCGGCACCAAGGCGTTCTGCGGCGGCGGCGACTTGAAGGAGCGCAACGGCATGACGGATGCCGTGTGGCTCGCCCAGCACGCGCTGTTCGAGCGCGGCTTCCGCATGATCCTCGATTGCCCGATCCCGCTGATCGCCGCGGTCAACGGCCACGCCTACGCCGGCGGCCTCGAGATGACGTTGGCCTGCGACTTCACCTACGCCTCGACGGCGGCGCGCTTCGCGCTCACCGAGGTGACGATCGGCATCATGCCGGGCGGCACCGGCACCCAGACCTTGCCGCGCATCGTCGGCGAGCGCCGCGCCAAGGAGATCATCCTGACCGGCCGACCGTTCACCGCCGAGCAGGCCTACGAGTGGGGCATCGTCAACCAGCTGTGCGAACCCGACAAGACGCTCGCCGACGCGCTCGAGGTCGCGCGCGCGATCTGCGCCAACGCGCCCCTGTCGGTGCGTCAAGCCAAGCAGGCGATCCACCACGGCTTGCAGATGGACCTGCGCACCGGCACGTTCTTCGAGATCGAGGCTTACAACCGCCTGGTGCCGACCCAAGATAGGCTCGAGGGCGTGCGCGCCTACAACGAGAAGCGCAAGCCCGACTTCGTCGGCCGCTGACCGGAGAGACCTGCCATGACCATCGATGTCGTCGTCCGCGAAGTCGGCATGCGCGACGGGCTGCAGAGCATCCCGGACATCATGCCGACCGCGACCAAGAAGACATGGTGCACCGCCGAGGCCGCCGCCGGCATGCCGGAGATCGAGGTGTCGTCGTTCGTGCCCCCGAAGCTGCTGCCGCAGCTCGCCGACGCTAGCGAGATCGTCGCCCACGCGCTGACCATCCCCAAGCTGACGGTCGCGGCGCTGATCCCCAACCTCAAGGGTGCCGAGCGCGGCATCACGACCGGCGTCCACAAGCTCAACTACGTGATGTCGGTCAGTGAAGGGCATAACCAATCCAACGTGCGGCGTTCGTGCGCGCAGTCGATGGAGGATTTCGCCCGCGTCGTCGATTTGTGCGCCGCCGCCGGGCCGAAGCGACCGAAGGTCGTCGGCTGCCTGGCGACTGCCTTTGGTTGCACCATCGAGGGCAAGGTCGACGAGGACCGCGTGCGCCGCTTCGCCGCTGAGTTCGTCGCGGCGGGGGCCGACGAGATCGTCGTCGCCGACACGGTCGGCTACGGCAACCCGGCCGCGGTCGGCCGCGTCTTCACGGCCGTGATCGCCGAGGTCGGCTCCTTGCCGGTGGCGGCGCATTTCCACGACACCCGCGGGCTCGGCCTGGCCAACGTCCACGCCGCGGTCGAGGCCGGGGTGCGCGCCTTCGACGCCTCGCTGGGCGGCTTCGGCGGCTGCCCCTACGCGCCCGGCGCGACCGGCAACATCGTCATGGAGGATCTCGTCTTCCTGCTCGAGGCGATGGGTCTCAAGACCGGCGTCGATCTCGACAAGCTGATCGGGGTGCGCGAGATCCTCAAGACAGCGCTGCCCAACCTGCAGCTCTATGGCAATATGGCCAAGGCCGGCCTGCCCAAGAATTTCGCCCGCGCCGCGTGAGGAGATCGTCATGGCCATTCCGCTGACCCGAGAGCTCGGGCGTTTCGTTTCCGAGATTCGCTTCGCGCAGCTGCCGGCGCAGTCGATCGCGGTCGCCAAGCTCGGCTTTACGGACTGCATCGCGGTGATGATCGCGGGCAGCAGCGAGCCGGTGGCGGCGATCGCGCGCGACGTGCTGACCGCCCCCCTCGCGAATAGGGGCGCCAACCAAGGCGAGGCGCGGCTGCTGCCGTCGGGCGAGCCGGTCTCGGCGCTCGACGCCGCGCTGGTCAACGGCGCCGCCGGCCATGCCTTCGACTACGACGACGTCGCGCTCGACGGCCATCCGAGCGCCGTGCTGGTGCCCGCGATCGTCGCCGAGGCCGAGGCGCTCGGCGCGTCGGGCCAGGACATGATCACGGCCTACGTCGCCGGCTACGAGGTCTGGGCCGAGCTGCTGGCGCGGCAGACCGATCGGTTGCACGCCAAGGGCTGGCATCCGACCTGCATCTTCGGCGCCGTCGGTGCCGCCGCGGCGTGCGCGGCGCTGCGCAAGCTCGACGCCGAGAAGGCCGCCACCGCGATGGCGATCGCGGCCTCGGAGGCGAGCGGCGTGGTCGCCAATTTCGGCACCATGATGAAACCGCTGCAGGTCGGCCGTTCGGCGCAGTCGGGCGTCGTCGCGGCGCGGCTCGCCGCCGCCGGCTTGACGGCGTCGCTGGATGCGCTCGAGCATCCGAGCGGCTACCTGAATGCATTCGCACCCAAGGGCGCGGTCGACCTCGATAGCGCCATGGACCTGGGCAAGACCTGGCGCTCGGTCGACCAGGGGCTCAACGTCAAGCAGTACCCGATGTGCTACTGCACCCACCGCGTGGTCGACGGCGTGGTCGATCTCGCCGCGGCGCACGACATCGATCCCGCGCAGGTCGAGCGGGTCGACGTGCTGATCGGCGACGTCGCGCTCAAGATGCTGCGCAACCACCGCCCGACCACCGGGCTCGAGGCCAAGTTCAGCATCGAGTTCGCGGTCGCCTCGGGCCTGACGGCGCGCCGCGCCGGCTTGAGCGAGCTGACCGACGACTACGTGCGCCGCGCCGACATCCAGGGCCTGATCGGCAAGGTGCATTGCGAGACTGTCACCGACACGATTCCGGGCGTGCCCTTTGCACCCTTTGATCAGGTGACCGTGACGTTGGCCGGCGGCAAGACGGTCAAGAGCCCGCCGATGCGCTACGCCCGCGGCAGCATCGAGGCGCCGCTCTCCGTCGCCGAGCTGCGCGCCAAGTTCGACGATTGCGTCGCCGGCAAGCTGACCGCGGCCGACGGCGCCGCTTTGTTCACCGCGCTCGACAGCCTCGAGCGCCTGGCCAGCGCGCGCGACCTCAAGATGCATTCGGCGGCCGCCCCGAAGCGCGCCGCCTCCTGAGCATGGCGGCAGCGGGCGGCGCGGCCGGCCAGCGGGCGCGCCGCAACACCATCGGCGACGCGCTGCACCGCGCCGCGATGCGTTTCGGCGACCAGCCGGCGCTCGCCTACGGCGATCGCACCTGGCGCTACCGCGAGCTCGACGCGGCGGCCGACCGCATCGCCGCGCGCCTGCTCGGGCTCGGCCTCAAGCGCGGCGACCGCGTCGCCGCCTACGGTCGCAACTCCGATGCCTACTTCTTGCTCTGGCTCGGGGTCGTGCGCGCCGGGCTGGTCCACGTGCCGATCAACTACGCCCTGACCGGCGGCGAGCTGCGCTACATCGTCGAGCAGTCGGGCGCCGCCGCGCTGATCGCCGACGTCGCGCTCGAGGACAACCTGGCGCCGGTGCGCGACCTCGGCACGGTGCGGGTGTTCGGCAGGTTCGAGGGCGGCGGCACCATCGACGTGCTCGCGACGGCGCGCGCCAACACCGTCGCCACGCTCGATCCGCCGCTCGACGACGGCGACGTCGCGCAGATCCTCTACACCTCGGGCACCACTGCCGCTCCGAAAGGGGCGGCCCTGACCCACCGCGCGATCCTGACCCAGTACCAGAGCTGCATCTACAACATGGAGTTCCGCGGCGACGACCGCGCGCTGGCGGCGCTGCCGCTCTACCACACCGCCCAGATGCACGCCTTCACCATGCCGCAGCTCTTGATCGGCGCCTTCACGGTGCTGATCCAGGCGCCGGCGCCCGAGCAGGTGCTCGGGCTGATCGAGCAGCACCGCATCACCTCGTTCTTCGCGCCGCCGACGGTGTGGATCAGCTTGCTGCGCCACCCGGATTTCGATCGCCGCGACCTCGGCTCCTTGGTCAACCTCTACTACGGCGCCTCGATCATGCCGGTGCCGGTGCTCCATGAGCTGCGCCAGCGCCTGCCCAAGGTGCGCGCGTTCAACTGCTACGGCCAGACCGAGATCGCGCCGCTCGCCACCGTCCTTCGGCCGGAGGAGCACGACGCGCGGCCGGCGTCGTGCGGCCGGCCGGTGCTCAACGTCGAGACGCGCGTCGTCGATGCCGAGATGCGCGACGTGCCGCCCGGCACCCAGGGCGAGATCGTCCATCGCTCCCCCCAGCTGCTCGACAGCTACTGGAACAAGCCGGCGGAGACCACCGAGGCCTTCGCCGGCGGTTGGTTCCATTCCGGCGACGTCGGCTATTTCGACGATGCGGGCTACCTCTACATCGTCGACCGCATCAAGGACGTGATCAACACCGGCGGCGTCGTGGTCGCCAGCCGCGAGGTCGAGGAGGCGCTGTTCACCCATCCGGCGGTGTCCGAGGTCGCCGTGATCGCGCTGCCCGACCCGAAATGGATCGAGGCGGTGACCGCCGTGGTCGTGGTGCGCGCCGGCATGCAGGCGACCGAGGCCGAGCTGGTCGCGCACGCGCGCCGGAGCCTGGCGCCCTACAAGGTGCCGAAGCGCGTGATCTTCACCGAGACCCTGCCGCGCAACACCGCGGGCAAGCTCTTGAAGCGCGACCTGCGTCAGATCTACGCCGCGGGCGGCGTCTAGCCGAATCGAGGGAACCGCGGCCCGCTGGAATTTGTTTCTAGCAGCGGCGCCCCCGTGCGCCATCGAGGGTGCAGCGATGTGGAAATCGATAGGGTTCGCAGCGGTGTTCGCGATGCTGACGGCGCCGGCGCCGGCTGCGGAGGCGCTGGTCGATCGTGCTGCCGGGGTGGTCCAGGAGATGCGCGCTGACGCGGCCTTCGATTCGACCGACCTGCTGCGCCGCGCCCGTGCCGTCATGGTCGTGCCGTCGCTCAGCAAGGGCGGCTTGCTGGTCGGCGGCCAGGGCGGTACCGGCCTGCTGCTGGTCAAGGACGCCGGCGGCGGCTGGGCGGCGCCCGCGTTCTATTCGATCGGTGGCGGCACCTTCGGCCTGCAGGTCGGCTTCCAAACCGCCAAGCTGGTCTTCTTCGTGATGAGCGACACGGCGCTGCAGTCCTGGCTGCGCGGCGACTTTACATTCGGCGGCCAGGATGGCGTCGCGGTGTTCATGGAAGGCACCGAGGTGAGCAACAAGACACCCCAAGGCGTCGACGTCATCGCCTGGGCGCGCGCCAGCGGCGCCTATGCCGGCATCACGGTCGAGGGCACCGACGTGTCGTACAATGTCGGCGAGAATCGGCGCTTCTACGGCCGCATCGTCAGTGCCGAGGAGATCATCAACGGCGCCGCGATCAATCCGGCCGCCGACATCCTGCGCGGCTCGCTGGCGCTCCAGTAGGTCCGAGATCGCTTCACATTGAGGTGATCCCCAACAAAGCCCGTCATCCCCGCGCAAGCGGGGATCCAGGATCGCGAGCTCGATGCCAGTGCTGTCATCGTGGATCCTCGCTTGCGCGGGGATACGGGCGCAACACGTTGCGCCCTAGTTCGCCTTGATGCCCTTGGCCTCGATGACGCCCTTCCAGCGCGCGATCTCGCGGCGGATGAAGGCGTCGTAGTCGGCGGCGGTCGTGCCGATCGGCTCGAGGCCGAGCTCGCGCATGCGGCCGGCGAGGTCGGGCGCCTGCACGGCCTCGCGGGCGGCCTGGGAGATCTGCTCGATCAGCGGCCGTGGCGTCGCGCTGCGCACGATCAGGCCGAGCGACGATTTGACCTCGAGCCCGGGATAGACCTCGGCAAAGGTGCCGTCGTTGGGGCGACCGGGCAGGCGCTGGGCGTCGAGGAAGCCGATCACCTTGAGACGGCCGGCCTCGACGTGGGGGCGCGCGGCGTACCAGATGTCGAACATGACCGGGACGCGCCCGGCGACCACGTCGGTGGTCGCCGGCGCGCCGCCGTTGTAGGGGATGTGGTTCAGGGTCACGCCGGCGGCGCGGCTAAACAGCTCGCCGGCGAGATGCGTCATGGTGCCGACGCCGGGGGAGGCGTAGTCGAGACCGCCGGGTGTCGTCTTGGCCAAGTCGACCAGCGAGCGCACGTCGGTGGCGGCGATGCCGGGATTGGCGGTCACCGCGATCGACTGGAACGACAACAGCGACACGCCCGCGAGGTCGCGCAGCGTGTCGTAGGGCAGGTTCGCGTGCAGGCTCGGGTTGATGACGTGCGCCGAGATCGCGATGCCGATCGTGTGGCCGTCGGCCGGGGCGTTGACGACCGCGCTGGTGCCCACGATGGTGCCGGCGCCGGGCTTGTTCTCGATGATGACCGCCTGGCCCCAGCGCGCGGTCAGCCGCTCGCCGAGCAGGCGGCCGATGATGTCGGTCGCGCCGCCCGGCGCGAACGGCACGATCAGCTTGACGGGGCGGGTCGGAAAGTCGGCGGCGTGCGCCGGGGCGAGCAGGAACCCGAGCAGCAGCACGCCGAGCAGAAACCGCGCGAGCCGGACCGCCATGTGTCGTCTCCCGAAACGGGGCCCGATACTAGCCCGTTATCTCTGCAGTTTGAAATCGTCATCCCCGCGAAAGCGCCAGGGCATGCACACAAGCAATCCCTCCCCCGCGCGAAGCGCGGGGGAGGGATTGCTTGTGTGTCTCGGATGCGTCAGCCGCCCGGCTCGATCGTCTCGGTCGCCAGCTTGACGAGATCGGGCGTGAGCTTGAGCTCGCGGGCGATCTGGTCCTGCTGCGCCATCATGTGGGCGCGCATGCTCGCCAGCTGCTGCGGCGTCGGGGTGACGAACGTGACCCCGTGCTCGGCCAGGATGATGTGCGCCTCGTCCTGCGCCGACGCCATGCGCTGGCGGTACTGCGGCAGGTTCTGGGCCCAGACGTCGACCATCAGGCGCTGCAGTTCGGCTGACAGGCGGCTCCAGAAGCGGCCGCTGACCATCGGGATGTAGTAGCCGATGAACTGATGGTCCTCGAACGCGTGCTTGACCCCGGAATTCCACAGCTTGGCGTTGACCGCGGTTTCGTGGGTGGTCGCCAGGCCGTCGCACAGGCCGCGCGCCAGCGACGCCGGCACGTCTGGCCACGGCGTCATGTTCGGGATGGCGCCGAAGAAGCGGGCGCGGGCGAACTGACCGGCGTCGGCCGCGGTGCGGATCTTCAGGCCCGCGAGGTCCTTGAAGTCGGCGAGCGGCTTGTTGGTGCTGTAGTAGTTGGCGAAGCCGAGGTCGAGCCACGGGCCGATCACCTTGACGCCCAGCCGGTGCTCGAGCTGGCCGTTGATCCGGTCGCCGACCGGACCGTCGACGACGCGGTGCTGCCGGTCGAGCGGCTGGCCGTAGAACATCGGCAGCTGGATGATGTCGATGTCGGGCACGAAGCTGCTCAGCACCGCGCCGACCGGCATCGCCATCTCGACGCTGCCCTCGCGTAGCGCGCGCGGCACCGCGACGTCTTTGTGGAGCTGCGCGCTGTGGTAGAGCCGCGTGCGCAGGCGGCCGCCCGAGGCCCGCTCGAGCTTGGCGAGATAATCAGCGACGACGATCGTGCGCTCGTGGGTCGCCGCGGAATCGAGCGAGATGCGTAGCTGGGGCAGGGTCTGCGCCGCGCCCGTGCCGGCGGTCGCGAGCGCCCAGGCCCCCAACGCCAGGGCCCCGAGCCGCGATGCGACTCGGCGCAGTTCCATGACGGCCTCCCGATTCCCGCGCCGGGTCGCGG
Source organism: Pseudomonadota bacterium (assembly GCA_016195115.1). Lineage (GTDB taxonomy): Bacteria > Pseudomonadota > Alphaproteobacteria > Elsterales > Elsteraceae > JACQAI01. Next base: position 13,380 of record JACQAI010000723.1, on the reverse strand, counting down.
CGGTCGAGCGCGCCAGTGCCCAGCGTATCGCCGATGTTCGAGAGCCCCCGCCCCGGGGTCAAGGCGCGTGGTGTCGCGGCTCGCGCCGCTTGCGCGCGGCGGTCGCCGGGGCGCACCATGGCAGATCTTTGACGCCGCACACTCGTCGACTCGTCATGGCACCAGAGCCACCCGTCACCGGCGCCTTCGACGCCCTCTCGGAGGCCTTGCGGCCCCACGCGGAGCGCTGGGCCGTGCAGCTCCTGACGGTGCCTGACGACCAGGTCACGCGGATTCTCGAGCAGGTGCTGCGCGGCGTGCTCGCCGAGGTCGATCAGGACTACGCCCGTGCCAACCTCGACGAGGTCAAGGAGTGGCTGCGTTTGGTCGGCCACGCCATCGTCGAGCGCCGCCACGAGCTGCTGATGCGCGGCGCTGGCGCCGCCGGCACGGCCTAGGCGTCAGCGCGGCGCGCCAACCAGCCGGCCGTCGACGATCACCTTGCGCTCGGCGAGCGCGCGGATGGTGTCCGCCGCGTAACCGGCTTCCGTCAGGATCTCGACGCTGTGCTGGCCGATCTTGGGCGGCGGCAGGTAGTCCTCGCGCCGTGCGTTCGACCAGCGATTGGGCACGCCGACGTTCTTGATCCGGCCTTCGGTGGGATGCGCGACCGTGGTGACCAGGCCGACCTCGCCGAGGTGCGGGTCCTCGAGCAAGCTCTCGAAGGTGTGGTAAGGCATCGCCGGCACGTCGAGCCGGTCGAAGATCTCGACCCACGCGGCGGTGGTGCGGGTCTTGAGCGCGCGGGCGCGCAGCTCGAAATAGGCCTGCACGTTGGCGAAGCGCGCCGGCACCGATGAGAAGCGCGGGTCGTCCTTGAGCTCGGGTCGGCCGATCGCTTCGAAGAAGCCGAACGCCTGGGCGTCGGTGTTGGCCGAGATGCAGATATAGCCGTCTTGGGTCGGCAGCGGCTTGGCCTCGGGGTTGACCAGGCGCGGATCGCCGGTGCCGCCGAGCGGCGGCTCGAAGGTGCGCAGATAGAGGTGCTGCTGCAGCACGAACGCCGCCATGTTCTCGAACATCGGCACTTCGATGGTCTGGCCCGCGCCGGTACGCTCGCGATGGTAGAGCGCCATCGCGATCTGCTGCACCGCGATCAGACCGACGATGTGATCGGCCATCACCATCGGGACGTAGCGCGGCTCGCCGGTGGCGCGCGCGTAGCACGCCGCGACGCCGGTCGAGCCCTGGATGATGGTGTCGTAGGCCGGCTTGGCGCGGTAACGGCCGTTCTGGCCGAAGCCGACCAGGCTGCAATAGATCAGCCGCTGGTTGCGCAGCGCACAGGTCTCCGGATCGAGCCCGAGGCGCTTGAGCGCCGCCGGCCGGATGTTGGCGACCAGCACGTCGGTCTGCGCCACCAGCTTGGCCATGATGTCGCGGGCCTCGGGAGCCTTGAGGTCGATCGCCAGCGAGCGCTTGTTGCGGTTGAAGGCGAGGAACTTCGACGACATCTTGGGCGTCGGCGACTTGCCCGCGAGCGTGCGCAGCAGGTCGCCCTCGGGCGGCTCGATCTTGATTACCGCGGCGCCGTGGTCGGCCAGGGTCTGGGTGCATACCGGCCCGACCACGACCGCGGTCAGGTCGAGCACGCGGACGCCGGCCAGCGGGCCGCCAGTCATCGCGCGAGCTCGGCGCTGGCCTTGAGCGCGAGCGCGCCACCGTCATCGAGCACCCACAGCTCGGCGCGCTCGCCCGCCGTCGTGCCGCACACGGTGATCGGCCGGCCGACGAACAGCGGCTTGACGTTGCGCGTCGCCACCGCGGCGAGCGGCCGGTCGAGCTTGGCGCGCGCCAGCTCGAGGGTCAGCAGGGTGGTGAGCCCGCCATTGACCACACAGGCGGGGTAACCCTCGACGTCGCGCGTGTAGTCGGCGTCGTAGTGGATGCGGTGACCGTTGTAGGTGATCGCCGAATAGCGGAACACCATGACGGGATCGGGCACCACGGTGCGGCTCCAGGCGGCGGTCGGCGGCGCGTCGCGCGCCGGGGCCGTGGGCGCGCCGCCCGGCTTGATCTCGTCGCGATAGACGATGTCCTGCTCCTCGGTCAGCACCGGGGCGCCGCGCGCGCGCAGGCGATGGACCACGGTGACGAAGATCATGCGGCCGCTGCGGCCGTCCTTGGCCTCGACCTTGGCGATCTCCGACACGCGCTCGACCTCGTCGCCGATGTGCAGCGGGCCCTGGAAGGTGGTGCGGCGGCCGGCGAACATGCGCCGCGGCAGCGCCACCGGCGGCAGGAAGTCGCCGCGTCGCGGATGGCCGTCGGGCCCGATCTGCGAGTGCGGCGCCAGCGGCCCGAACAGCACCGCCGACCAGGCTTGGGGCAGTACCGCGCCATCGGTCAGGCCGTCGCCCGGTAGGTCGAGCAGCGCCGCGATGCGCAACGCCGTCTGGCGCGTCATCTGGTCGGTGTCGGTCCGGGTCCGGCCGATCCAGGCGTTCAGGTCGTCGGGCACGATGGCTCTCCTCCTAGCGGGGGCGCTCGCGGGGGCAGCGCCCCTGCCGCGTCAACTCCAATAAAGCCGTGTCGGGTTGTCGACCAGCACCCGGTGGCGTAGCCCTGCGTCATCGCTCACGCGCATGAACAGATCGACCAGCGCGCCGTCGTTGGGCATGTCGCCCGCGATATTCGGATGCGGCCAGTCGGTGCCCCACAGCACGCGCTCGGGCGCCGCCTCGAGCAGCCTGCGGGCGAACGGGATGGCGTCGTCGAACGGTTTGCCGGTCGAGGACACCCGCTCCGGACCGCACACCTTGACCCAGGCGAGCGGGTTGCGCATCAGCTCGAGCAGCATCTTGAACGGTTTCTGATCGAGGCCGCCCGCCGCCTTGACCCGGCCCATGTGGTCGATCACGAACGGCACGCGAATCCGCCGGATGCGATCGGCGTAGGTCAGGATGTCCTCGGCGTCGAGATGCAGCACGACGTGCCAGCCGAGCCCATCGAGCCGATCGAGCGTGCGGTCGAACACCTCGAGGTCGGGGGCGCCGCCGAGGTGGGCGACGAAGTTGAAGCGCACGCCGCGTACGCCACCGCGATCCAGCGCCGCGAGCTCGGCGCCGGTGACGTTGCCGCCGACGATCGCGATGCCCCGATAGGCGCCGTCGCTCGACGCGATCGCGTCGAGCATGGCGCGATTGTCGGTGCCGTGGCAGCTCGCCTGGACGATCACGGCGCGCGACACACCCAAGGTGGCGTGCAGCGCGCGCAAGGCCGCGACCGGCGCGTCGGGCGGCGTGTAGCTGCGCTCCGGCGCGTAGGGGAAACGGTCGGCCGGGCCGAACACGTGGCAGTGCGCATCGCAGGCGCCGGGCGGCAGCGCGGCGCGCGGCGTCGTCGGATGCGGATCGGGCGGCTTGCAGCTCTTCACTATTGCGGCTCGATGCCGGCGCGCTGGATCACCGCCCGCCACTTCTCGATCTCGGCGAGCAGCATGGCGCGCAGCGCATCGGGCGAGCTGGCGCGCGGCTCGATGCCGAGATCGAGCAGCGATTGCCGCACGTCGGGCATCGCCAGCACCGTGCCGATCTCCTTATGTAGCCGCGCGATGATCTCGGGCGGCGTGCGCGCCGGCGCCGCCAGCGAGTTCCACGACGATACCTGGTAGCCCGGCAGCCCGCTTTCCTGCACGGTCGGTATCGCCGGCAGGCGCGAGAACCGGCTGTCCGACGTCACGGCGAGCGGGCGCAGCGCGCCGGCCTCGATCTGCGCCTTGACCGGCGCCAGCATCTCGAAGCCGACCTGGACCTCCTTGGCGCGCAGCGCGGTGATGACCGCCGGCGAGGTGCGGAACGGCACGGTCACGGCATCGATCCCGGCCATCGACTTGAACAGCTCGGCCGCCAGATGCTGGGTGCTGCCCGGGTTGACCGTGCCGATGCTGAGGCTGCCCGGCTTGGCGCGCGCCGCCGCGATCAGGTCGGCGACCGTACGGTAGGGCGCGTCGGGCGCGGTCAGAATGACGACGTCAAACTGCCCGATCTGCGAGATCGGCGCGAAGTCGGTGGCGGCGTTGTACGGCAGGGTCTTGTAAAGCGACTGGCTGATCGCCGTGCCGTTGGTCAGCAGATAGAGGGTGTAGCCGTCGGGCGGCGCGCCGGCCGCGGCCTCGGCCGCGATGACGCCGCCGGCGCTCGGCCGGTTGTCGATCACGACCGCCTGGCCGAGGCGCTCGCCCAGGCGTTGGCCGACCACGCGGACCGTCAGATCGGCGACGCCGCCGGCGCCGAAGCCGACGATCAGGCGGATCGGGCGTGCCGGATACGGATCGGCCGCAGCAGCGGGTTGCAGCGCGGCCAGCAAGCCGCCAAGCGCCAACCCGAGAATGCATCGTCGCTGGTACACCCGGTGCCTCCCTCGCCGCGCCGCCGACCGACGCGGCTTCGGCATGGTTCCGTCATCCCGCACCGGCGTCAATGCGCTCGCCGCCCGCGGCGCTTGCCCGAAGCGCCGGCGGGGCGCTAAGCAACGGGGTTCGCGGCTGAGGGCGGGTGATGCTGCGCGTAGTGATCGGGGTCGCGGCGCTGCTGGTGCTGGTCGGCTGTGCCCAGCCGGTGCAGTTCGCATCGGACGGGCGCGGTGGGCTCGCCGCGGACTCGCCGGGCCAGCTCTTCAAGCCGGACGGCGCCGGGCCGTTTCCGGCGGTCGTCGTGCTGCACGGTTGCGGCGGGCTTGCCGGCAATCATCGCGTGTGGGCGCGTCGCCTCAATGGCTGGGGCTATGCCGCGCTGGTCATCGACAGCTTCGGGCCGCGCGACGTCAAGACGGTGTGCGCGACGCCGTTGGCGGTGACACCGGACTTGCGGGCCCGCGACGCGTTCGCGGGCGCCGCCTGGCTTGCCAGCCAGCCGTTCATTCGAGCCGACCGAATTGCGGTGATCGGCTTCTCGCACGGCGGCTCGACCGTCTTGAAGGCGGTGCAGCAGCTGGTCGTGGACGCGGCCGGCGCGCGGCCGTTCCGCGCCGCCGTCGCATACTATCCCGGCTGTCGACAGGATTTCTCGCGGCTCGTCACCGAGACCCTGATCCTGATCGGCGAGGCCGACGATTGGACGACCCCCAATCGCTGTGTCGACTACGCGGCCGCGCGTGCCGGCGAGACCCCGGGCTTGACCCTCAAGCTCTATCCCGGCACCTACCATGCCTTCGACTCCCGCGGACCGGAGCGCTACGCCTACGGTCACAAGTTGGTCCACAACCCGGCGGCCGCCGAGGACTCGTTCGTCATGACGCGCCAGTTCCTCGACGCCCGCCTCAAGTAGTCGATCCGGCCGGCCGCTCGTAGATGTGATTGTAGGCGTTGCGGTGCGTGCGTGGCCGCTCGGCGAAGCCGGCGTCGGCGAGCAGCCGAGTAATCGCGGAGTGGCTCTCGGTATCGTTGATCTCGATCATCAGCGAGCGCAGGCGCGGGTCGCGCAAGGTTTGGCGCATGCCCTCGACGATCGCGCGCTCCGGCCCGTCGACGTCGATCTTGACGTAGCCCGGGCTGAGGCCGGTCTCGGCGACGAAGTCGTCGATCGCGATCATCCGGAGGTGCTTGGTCGAGCGCGCGTATTTGCCGAGGTCGGCGACGTGCAGGTAGTTCAGGTTCTCGGGCAGCGCCACGAAGCCCGAGCGATCACCGACGTCGACGACGTAGTTGTCGACGTGGGTGATGCGGTTGAGCGTCAGGTTGAGGGCCAAGTTGTAGCTGCCGATCAACTCGGCGTCGAAGGCGCAGATGCGCTTGGGCCCACCTGGCTTGAGCGCGGCGTAGAGCGTCTCGGTGCCGAAGTTGGCGCCGATGTCGAAAAAGATCGCGTCAGCGACGAAGCCGTCGATCCAGTCGAGCACCTCGGGCTCGCGCGCGCTCCAGGCGTAGGCCTCGAGCCGGGTGCCGACCTGGTGCAGCGGCAGCGCGCAGGTGATCGCGACGCCGCGCACCGTGAAGCGGCGGATCGGCAGCAGCCGCGCGAACAGCTGGTGCAGGCGCACGCCGACCAGCGGCCAGCCGCCGACGCACGCCAGCGCCGTGCTCAGGCCGCGGCTCAGCCATCGATCGAGCGTCGTCAGCACCGCGTCGCCTCTGCTTCTCCCGGGGCGCCATCATAGGGACAAACCCGGCGGACGCGAGGCGTGGCGTCGATCAGGCGGTCTTGGCGGCCTGCTTCATGGTGTCGGCCAGCACGGTGTAGACCACGGTCCACGCCTGCTTGACGGCGGGCGTGAAACCGTCGCCCAGGCCTTGGCCGAGCGTCCACAGGAGCGCCTCGGCGACCACGCCGTAGTGCGCGTCGGTGACGCCGTAGCGGACATGGCGGCGGCCGAGATCCTGCACCGCCGGAACCAGCGTGGGCAGGTCGTCGAGCCCGCCCACCGCCATGCCGATGACCTGCATCAGCTTGCGGCCCTGCTCGGTGATGTCGCCCTTGAACAGCGGTTTGACCTCGGGCGCGATCTCGAACAGCCGGCCGTAAAACAGGGCCGCCGCTTGCGGCGCGATGGGCGCGACCTTGGCGAAGCTCTCCTTCACCAGCTTGACGTGCTCGGGTGTCATGTCGGTGGGCCTCCTGTCGGGTCGAGCTCCTTTCGGTTCCTCCCGTTGCACGTCGACCTATTTACGCGGCCGTGTTGCTGCCCGCGCGGGCGTCGCCCAGGATCGCCCTAAGCTCCGGGATGCATGACCCGCAATTGGTTCCGGCGCGCAAGACGCTGCCGATCTCCGCGATGCTGGCGAGCCGGCGGGTGGCGATCGCGCGCTGCAGTGTCCGGATACCGACGCCGAAACACGCGCAAACGGTGGCGCCCGGATGACCCGCGGCCACCGCGCTGGCGGGTAGCCCGGCCAGCAGACCCGTGCGCATCTCGGGCGCGACGCCGCCGCCGAGCGGCACGAGCCACTCTTGCGGCGGCAGCGCGGCGGCGCTGCGGGCGAGAAACAGGCAGGCGTCCAGACGGCCGTCGACGACGCTAGCCCAGCGGAACGTGCCGCGGCCGGGATCGGCGTAGGTCACCAACTCGGCCGATGGCTCGGTGTCGAGCAGCGCCGCGATCCAGGCCGCGGCGCTGGACCCCGCGGGGAGCGTCTGCCAGCCGGCGAGCGTGAACGCATGTCCGCGCTCCACGGGAACGCGCGCCCAGTAGAACTCGCCCTGCGGCGGTCGATCCGAGCCGCGCATCAGCAGGCCATGCCATCGCGGCACGACCGGCGTCACGCGCACCGGGGTGGCTTTCAGCTCGGGCTGTCCGGAGACCGGATCGGTCGCGGCGCCGACCACCCGATCGATCGGACCGGCGGAGGTGAACCGGTCGGTCCAATGCATCGGGGCGAACACCTCGCCCGGGCGTTGCTCGGGCGACAGGCACACCGGCATGACGGTCGCGCCATGACGGCTGGCGACCCGCGCCAGACCGCCGTCGACCAGACAATGTCGCGCGGCATCAGCGGGATGAACCTCGAGCAGCGGCTCGCGCCGGTGCGCCAGCAACCGCGCCACGCGGCCGGTGCGCGTCATGGTATGCCACTGGTCGCGCAGCCGCCCGGTGTTCAGCACCAGCGGCCATTCGTCATCGGGCGGCGCGGCGACCGGGCGATACGGCGTGGCGACCAAGCGCGCGCGACCGTCGTCGTTGGAGAACCGCTGGCCGTCGCCGAACAGCCGCTTGGCGCCCGACCACGGCGCGGCCGTGCCGCGCGGCAGCGGCCACGTCACCGGCGACAGCCGCTCGTAATCGTCGTCGCTGAGCTCCGACAGCGCGCCGATGTCGAACAGTCGTCGCTTCGGCGCGCCGTTCTCGAAGGCGGACAGCGCGGCATGCTCGCGGAAGATCTCGGCAGGGCGCCGATACGGGAACGCGGCGCGCCAGCCCATGCGCCGCGCCACCTCGCTCAGCATCCACCAGTCCGGCCGCGCCGCCCCCGGCGGGGCACGAAACGCGCGCTGGCGCGAAATGCAGCGTTCCGAGTTGGTGACCGTGCCGTCCTTCTCGCTCCAGCCGGCCGCTGGAAGCACGACGTCGGCAAGCTGCGTGGTGTCGGTCGGCCAGCAATCGCCGACCACGACGAACGGACAGGCGGCGAGCGCGGCGCGCACGCGCTCGGCGCGCGGCATGCTGGCCGCCGGGTTGGTGGCGAGGACCCACACCGCCTTGACCTTGCCGTCGAGCATGGCGTCGAACAGGTCGACCGCTTTCAGTCCGGGGCGGGTCGCTATGTAGGGCGCCTGCCAGAACCGCCGCACCCGGTCGACATCGGACGGGTCGGCAAAGCTCATATGCGCGGCGAGCTGGTTGGCGAGGCCACCGACCTCGCGGCCGCCCATCGCGTTGGGCTGGCCGGTCAAGGAGAAGGGCCCGGTGCCGGGGCGGCCGATGCGACCGGTCGCGAGATGGCAGTTGATGATCGCGTTGACCTTGTCGGTGCCGGCGGACGACTGGTTCACGCCTTGCGAATACAGCGTCATGGTGCGCTCGGTCGCGGCGAACCAGGCGGCGAAGGTCTCGAGCGCGCCCGGCGGAATATCGGCGATGGCGGCGGCATCGGCGAGCGACGGCGCGGCCGACCGGGCGGCCGCGACGGCGTCGGCGAAGCCGGTCGTGCGCGCCTGGATCCAGTCGTGATCGCAGGCGCCGCGGTCGACCAGATGCCCGAGCAGCGCCGCAAAGATCGCGACGTCGGTGCCGGGGCGGATCGCCAGGTGAAGGTCGGCGATGTCGCAGCTCGCCGTGCGCCGCGGGTCGATCACGACGATCTTGGTGCCGCGGGCGGCCTTGGCGGCGACGAGACGCTGATAGAGGACCGGATGGCACCAGGCGGCATTGCTGCCGACCAGGATGACGAGATCGGCTTCCTCTAGGTCGTCGTAGCTCCCCGGGACGACATCCTCGCCGAAGGCGCGGATGTGCCCGGCGACCGACGAGGCCATGCAGAGCCGTGAATTGGTGTCGATGTTGGCGCTGCCGAGGAAGCCCTTCATCAGCTTGTTGGCGACGTAGTAGTCCTCGGTCAGGAACTGGCCGGACATGTAGAAGGCGACCGCGTCCGGCCCATGCGCCGCGATGGTCTCGGCGAACCGCGCCGCGATGCGATCGAGCGCGTCATCCCAACTGGCTGGCCGACCGTCGATCTGCGGCTCGAGCAGGCGCCCCTCGGCCGTGAGCGTGTCGGCGAGCGCGGCGCCCTTCGAGCACAGCCGACCGCGGTTGGCGGGGTGATCGGGGTCGCCCGCAACGCTGCCGTCGGCCGCGATCGTCAGGCCGCAGCCGACGCCGCAATAGGGACAGGTGGTGCGGGTCAGGCCGCTTGCTCCCGCAGCACGGCGACCGCGACCGGCGCGTGGTCGGCGCCGATCTCGTCGTCGTCTGACGGCGTCGCGACGGCGCGCTCGGCGAATTCGCGACCGAACACCAGCTGGTCGCGATAGGCCGCGACATCAACCTTGTCGCGGATGAGCTCGACGTGCCAAACCCCGTCGGCGGCGCTGCCATACAGCACGCTGCCGACCACCCGGTCGTCGCGCACGATCACCTTCTTGTAGATGCCGTGCTGGGCGTCGTGCAGCGTGATCTCGTCGTCGGCGTCATCGGCGGCCGCCAGCGCACCCGCCGAGAACACGTCGATGCCGGTGATCTTGAGGCTGGTGAACACCGGCGGCGGCTGGTAGACGGCGATTTGATCGCCGGCCAGCCGCGCTCCGCATACCGTCGCCTGCTGCCAAATCGGCGCCACCAAGCCGAACACCTGGCCGTTGTGCTCGATGCATTCGCCGACCGCGAAGATGTCCGGATCGCTGGTGCGCATGTCGTCGCCGACCAGGATGCCGCGATTGACCGCGAGCTTGGCGGCGCGCGCCAGCTCGATGTTCGGACGGATGCCGATCGCCAACACGACGAAATCGGCCGGGATCTCGCGGCCGTCGGCCAGCAGCACGCCTTCGGCGCGCGCGGCCCCGAGGATTTCCTCGGTCTGGGCGTTGGTGATGACGTCGATGCCCCGGGCGTCCAGATCGCGGCGCAGCAGCTCGCCCGCGGCGCCGTCGAGCTGGCGCTCCATCAAGGTCGGCATCAAGTGCACCACCGTGACCGACATGCCGCGGCGCTTCAGCCCCCAGGCCGCCTCGAGACCGAGCAGCCCACCCCCGATCACCACCGCGCGGCGGTGGTCGCGGGCGGCCGCGATCATCGCCTCGACATCGGCGATGTCGCGGAAGGCGCGAACCCCGGGCAGCCCGAGCCCCGGGATCGGCGGCGCCAGCGGCTTGGATCCGGTCGCCAGCAGCAACGTGTCGTAGGCGATGGTTTCGCCGCCGGCCAAGGTCACGGTCTTCGCGGTGCGGGAGATCGCCGTCGCCGGATCTCCCGCGACCAGCCGGATTCCGCGTTCGTCGTACCAGCCGCGTGGATTGACGACGATCTCGTCGAGCGTCTTCTCGCCGGCCAGCACGGCCGACAGCAGGATCCGGTTGTAGTTGGGATGCGGCTCGGCGCCGATGACGGTGATGTCGCAGCGGTCGGGCGCGTGCGCCAGCAGCGCCTCGACCGTGCGCATCCCCGCCATGCCGTTGCCGACGACGACCAGACGTTCGCGCCGGCGCGGCATGGCGGTCATCGTCTTGGTCACACGCGGGCGGCGGCGAGGCTCGGTGCGACCTGCGCCATGAAGCTCTTGCGCATGTAGTACCACCACGTCATCGCGATGCAGGTGACGTAGAACGTCAGGAACACGGCCAGCGCCAAATGAGGCCCGCCGGAGATCGAGATCGAGGCGCCGAAGCCGCGCGGGATCAGGTAGCCGCCGCACGCGCCGACCGCGCCGATGAATCCCAGCGCCGCCGCGCTCTCGATGCTGGCGGCTTTGATCGCCTGCAGGCGCGCCGTGCCGTCCGTGACCTTCGACTGCCGGAGCTTCGCTTCGCGGAAGATCGACGGGATCATCCGGTAGGTCGAGCCGTTGCCGACGCCGGTGGCAACGAACAGGATCAGGAACATCGCGAGGAAGCCCTCGAAGCTCTTGGCGTCGATGAAGTACATGACGCCGACGGTCGCGGCGGCCATGACGACGAAGTTCCAGAACGTCACCAGCGCGCCGCCGAGCTTGTCGGCGAGCCAGCCGCCGACCGGACGGCTGAGCGAGCCGACCAGCGGCCCGAGGAAGGCGATGGCGACCGTGATCGTCGGGAACTGCGTCTTGAGCAGCAGCGGGAACGCCGCCGAGTAGCCGATGAACGAGCCGAAGGTCCCGATGTAGATGTAGGACATCACCCAGGTGTGCTTGCGCTTGACGATGACGAGCTGGTCCTTGAACGTCGATCGCGCCGAGGTGAGGTTGTCCATGTAGCGCCAGGCGCAGAACACCGCGATCGCGATCAAGGGCAGCCACATCAGCCCGGCGTTCTGCAGATACAGCCCGGTCTTGCCCTGCGGCTCCGCCATGTAGAGGCTGACCCAGCCGACGCCGATCAGCATCGGCGTCAGCAGCTGGACGCCGCTGACGCCGATGTTGCCGCCGGCGGCATTGAGGCCGAGCGCCCAGCCTTTCATGCGATCCGGATAGAAGAACGAGATGTTCGCCATGCTGGAGGCGAAGTTGCCGCCGCCGACCCCGGCGGTCGCGGCGACGATCAGCATCAGGCCGAACGGCGTCTCGGGCCGGGTCACGAAATAGGCGAGCAGGATGGTCGGAATGAAGAGGATCGCGGCGCTGATGATCGTCCAGTTGCGGCCGCCGATGATCGGCACCGCGAACGTGTAGGGGAAGCGGATCAGCGAGCCGATCAGGCCGGGCAGCGCCACCAGCTGGAACAGCTGGTCGGTCGTGTAGTTGAAGCCGGCCTGCGGCAGCTTGGTCGCGACGATGCTCCAGACCAACCAGATCGAGAAACCGAGATGCTCGGCCAGGATGGAGAAGATCAGGTTGCGCCGGGCGACCGCCTTGCCCTTGGTCTCCCAGTATTTCTCGTCCTCCGGATTCCAGTCCGAGATCCAGGTCGTCTTGCGCGTGCTCATCAGCTCTGTCCCTCTTCAATCAAGGTCGGTTCGAGGTTTCCGCGTGCGGTTGATGCCCGGCCGTCGCGCCCGAACGATCGCGCTCGGCTGGCTCATCCAATCGACGACGAATCCGGGTTTCCGCAGTGAACCGCCCTTGGTTCACGAGCCATGATCTGGACGGAGCGATCCGTCCTTGGTGGCGAGCCCCGCCATTGGGGCCGACCAGTCCTCGCGCGGCGTCGTCGCGCGGAGGCACACGCCCATCTGCGCAAAGCCCGTGCCAACGGCGTGCCAGGGCAAAGCCCGACGATTTTGCGGCGCACCGGCCGAGGAGCGCCCGGTTTGTAGGCGCAGCGGCAGACTTTTGTGCAGTGCAAGAACGCTAAGCAGGCGCGCGCCGTCGATCCGCGCGCAGATCCGACACGCCGGGCTCGAAGCGCGCGCCGTCCAGAAACCGGTCCGATCCCATCGCGATCGGTGCCGGGGTCGCCGGCAGCAACCAGCCGTCGGCGTGATCGCCCTCGCTCTTGTCATTTGCGGTCGGCACGGACAGGCCGAGCGCGCGCGCGGCCTGCGCATAGAGGTCCGGCCGAAACACGGCGGTCGCGCCGGCCGGATCGATCGTGCCGTCGAGATAGCCCCAGCGCGCCATCTCGCGCAGGAACCATTGGGCGTGCGATCGCCACGGAAACGTCGCGGCGTTGGCGAAGAACACCGATTGGTCGGTGCCGGTGAACGGCGACCCCGCCCGGCGCGCCGCCGCACCGGGCAGCGAGGTCAGGATGACGTCGGCGGGCAGGCCCAGATATTTTCGCTGCGCCAGCAGCACCGCGACGGCGGGCGCATGGTCCGCCACGTCGCAATAGACGGCCGCCTTCAACACGGCGCGCAGCGCGGCCTGCACCCAGTCCGGGTGGCGTTCGGCCAAGGTCTCGCGCAGCGCCAGCGCCTTTTCGGCGCCGTGGTTCCAGATCGCGTGCGAGGTCGCGACGTTGCGGCCGAGGCCGGCGCGCGTGGCAACCTCGCCCCACGGCGCGCCCGCGCAGAAGCCGTCGATCTTGCCCTCGGCCATCGCGGCGACCGTCTCGGCGGGCGGCACCACGGTGAAGGTCACGTCGCGATCGGGATCGAGGCCGCCGGTCGCCAGCCAGTAGCGCAGCAGCAGATTGTGGGTCGAAAACGTGTGGACGACGGCGAGGTGAGGTTTCTCGTGCCGCTCGCGCAGGACGGCGGCGAAGCGACGCGCTGTCTCGAGCGCGGAGAGCGGCGCCGCCGCGGGATCACGGCCCAGCACCGCCGCGCTCCAGCGCTTGGCCAAGGTGATCGTGTTGCCGTTGAGGCTCAGCGCCGCGGGCACGATGATGCGTTCGG
>JACQAI010000061.1 GCA_016195115.1 Pseudomonadota bacterium | reverse complement strand
GATAGTCCCAGCCCTTGCCCTGCAGCAGGCCGGCGGCGGTCGCGGCCACGGTCAAGCAGACCATGGCGCGCGCCAGCCGCGCCTCGGGCAGGCGCCAGGCGATCACCGCGAGCGGCGCCAGCGGCAGCAGCAGGGCCGGCACCTGGTCGCGGGTGAACAGGTCGAGCCAAGCCGCGACCGCGAACTGGTCGTAGCACTGTGCGACCAGCGGCACGATCACGCGGTAGTAGTCGGGCAGCCACAGCGCGACCGCGCCGAGATAGGCGACACAGCCGGCCATGATCAGCCAGGGCTGCGGGCTGCGCGCCCAGGCGCGCCAGCCGGCGCGCGTCAGCACCAGGAGCTCGAGGGCCAGCGGCACCACCGCGTAGTACGGCTTGAGCGTGATGCCGATGAGCGCGAACAGCGCCGCCGAGGCGGCAGCGCCACGCGGCACGACGTCGCCCTCGGCACGCGCCGCCGCGATCAGCACATAGGGCAGGGCGAAGATCAGCAGCAGATGCTCGCGCTGGCCGAAGCTGTGCATCGGATAGGCGAGCAGCACGAACGCGATCACGGCCGGCCACAGCAGCGCGCCGACCGGCTGGCGCGCGTCGTCGACGCTTGCCAGCAAGCGCAGCGAGGCGGCGAAGCTGGTCACGACGAGCGCCAGCACGAACACCACGAAGCACGCCACGGTCGACAGCCGCAAGAGCTCGGCGGCGGCCACCGGAATGGTGTCGAGCAGAAAGATCATCGGCGGGTTGACGTCGATCAGCTCGGCATAGAGCCGCTCGCCGTGGAGCATGCGCTGGGCAAACTGCAGCAGCGCGGCGACGTCGTGGTTGAGCGGCGGGAAGAAATAGGAAACCGCCCACAAGGCGGGTAGCGCGACCAGCAACGCGCGCGCCACGGTGCGCGTCCGGACGGACGGCAAATCCTCCCGGGTACCCGCCGGAGCCGACGAGCGCGCGAAGACCGACTGATCGAACACGGGTGATCGCCTGTGGAGCCTCGAGGCTACGCTACACCACTACGTCGGCGACACAACAATGATCCCCTAGCATGAACGTAATTTAATGGTACGACAGAAGCACTTATGCAACATCTCGCCGATGCTCTGCGGGGCTATTACAGTCATCAACAGCGGCTTGTAGCACTCTCGCGGAACGATATTCGCGGTGTATCAATATCCAGAGCATCGCGTGCCGCAGGCATCGATCGTTTTACAGCAAGTGATGACCTGACTGTCTGATTTCACGGGACGACACCAAGACGAGTCCCGGGCCGGGAGCAGAGTCCCGCGGCACCCGCGGCGGTTTTATCTAGGCAAGTCTGGTCGCGCCGCGAGCCCGTTGATTTCGCAGACTTAATCCAAGCCGCGCCGGCTCTGTGCTACATCATGGCGCGCCGCGACGGTTGCGGCGCGGGAAGGAAAGCGGGCGGTGCAGCCCCATCGGTTGGCGGTCCTCGACGACGTGAAGCTGGTGGAGTTCCGCGGCATGCAGGCCGAGGATCGCGTCCTCATCGTGCTCGAGGCCGACCGCCAGGTGCCGTTCCCGATCCGGCGCGTCTTCAACGTCCACGCCCAGCGCGCCGGTCTGATCGGCGGGCACCATGCCCATTATCTGTGTCAGCAGTTCCTGGTGTGCGTCCACGGCGCTTGCGAGGTCATGGTCGCGGCCGAGCTCGACGAGCAGCGCCGCTTCACGCTCGATCGGCCCGATCTCGGCCTGTGGATTCCGGCCTCGCTGTGGAGCGACCAGCGCTATCTGACCGCCGACACCGTCCTGATGGTGCTGTGCGACCAGCCCTACGACGCCAAGGATTATCTGCGCGACCCTGCGGAGTACACGCGCTACCGCCGCTCGGGCAGCGCGCTGGCGTGACGCGATGGATGCCGACGAATATCGCAAGATGGCCGCGGTCGAGGACGCCATGTGGTGGTATCGCGGCCTGCGCGCCAACCTCCAGACCCTGGCCGGCGTGGCGCGCCCGGGCGAGGCGCTGCTCGATGCCGGCTGCGGCACCGGCGGCACCTTGCGCCATCTGAGCGCGGTGGCGCCGGGTGTGCGCCTCTACGGCATGGACTACGATCGCCAGGCGTGTGCCTGGGCACGCGAAAAATGCGCGTGCCCGATCGCCGCCGGCTCGATCGACGCGCTGCCGTTCGCCAGCCAGGCGTTCGACGTCATCCTGAGCGCCGACGTGCTGTGCCACCGCTCGGTCGACGAGCCGGCGGCGCTCGCCGAGCTCCATCGCTGCCTCAAGCCGGGCGGCCGGCTGGTCCTCAATTTGCCGGCCTATACGTGGCTCACCTCGGTCCACGACGCGCGCGTCCACACCGCGCGGCGCTACACCGCGCGCGGGCTGGCACGGCTGCTCGGCCGCCACGGCTTCGGCGACATCCGCTCGACCTACTGGAACACCTTGCTGTTCCCCTTGATGGTGCTGCGGCGCAAGCTGTTCCGCGGCGCCTCGAGCGACGTCATGCTCTACCCGGCGCCGATCGAGCGCGCGTTCCGCGCGCTGGTCGGCCTCGAGACGCTTGTGCTGTCGGCCGGCTGGGGCCTGCCGTTCGGCGGCTCGGTTCTGGTCAGTGCGGTGAAACATGGCTGATGCGCGCGCGCCCTACGGCTTGAGCATCGTCGTCCCGGTCTACAACGGCGCCTCGACCGTCGGCACCCTGGTGCGCGCGCTGGCGGCGCTCGAGATCGCCGAGGGCCACGAGATCGTGCTGGTGGTCGATGGCAGCCCGGACGACAGCCTCGCGGTGTGCCGCAAGCTTGCGGACGAGATCGTACTGCCGATCACCGTGGTCAACCACAGCCGCAATTACGGCGAGCACAATGCGGTGATGACCGGGCTGCGCCACGCCCGCGGCGCCTACATCATCAGCATGGACGACGACCTGCAGAACCCGCCCGAGGAGGTTCGGCGACTTTACGATTACACGCGCGCCAACGATGTCGACGTCGTCTACACCTACTACGAGACCAAGCACCATGCCGGCTGGCGCAATCTCGGCAGCGCCTTCCACGCGCAGCAACTACACCCTGCGCCGGCTGCTGCGGCTGTGGCTCAGCATGGCGCTGAACTTCTCCGTGATGCCGCTGCGCGTCGCCACCCTGTTCGGCCTGGTGATGTCGGTGCTCGGTTTCTTCGGCCTGGCCGAGGTCGTGGTCGAGGTGCTGCTCGGCGCGACCCCGAGCGGCTGGGCCTCGACCCTGGTGATCGTGCTGCTGTTCTCGGGCGCCCAGCTCCTGATGCTCGGGATCGCCGGCGAGTATCTCGGCCGGCTGTTCCTGACCGTTAACAAGCGGCCCCAGGCGATCGTGCGCGACGTCACGCGTTCGGACGCCGCCACGCTGGACAAGACCCCCGACCTGCGCGCCGTCGGCGGCCGCGACTGACAAAACAGCAGCGCGGCACGGAAGCGCGCTACCATGGTGCGGGCAGCATGACGCGTAGGGAGACGGGGCGATGAAGATCGGACTCTACATGGCGACGCAGTGGCGCGAGGGCGCCGACCTCGGCCGCGAGACCGCCAATCTGGTCGAGCAGACGCGCGTCGCCAAGGCCAACGGCTTTGCGTCGGTCATGGTCGGCCAACACCTGGTGTCGCGGCCGCTGCAGATGTTCCAGGCGATCCCGCTGCTGGCGCGGCTGGCCGCCGAGTCCGGCGACATGCTGATCGGCCCGGCGCTGGTGCTGCTGCCGCTGTTCAACCCGGTGGTGATCGCCGAGGAGTCGGCAACCATCGACTGGTTCTGCAACGGCAACTACGTGCTGGCCGGCGGGCTCGGCTATCGCCAAGAGGAGTTCGGCTCGATGGGCGTGCCCTTTGCCGAGCGCGTGCCCCGCCTGGTCGAGTCCGTCGAGGTGATCCGCAAGCTGTGGCGCGAGGACGACGTGCGCTACGACGGCCGCTTCATCAAGCTCGCCGGCGTGCGCGCCAGCGTCAGGCCGAAGCAGGCGGGCGGCCCGCCGATCTGGCTGGGCGGCGACGTCGAGGCGGCGGTCAAGCGCGCGGCGCGCATCGCCGACGCGTGGATCATCTCGCCGATGGTGCCGTACGAGGACGTGCGCAAGCATCTCGCGGTGTTCCGCGAAACGCGCCAAGCGGCCGGGCTGCCGGCGGCGACGACCTATCCGACGATCCGCGAATGCCACGTCGGCAGCGGCCGCGGCAAGGCGCTCGACGAGGTGCGCGAGCCGCTGCTGTTCAAGTATCAGGCCTACGCCAGCTGGGGCCAGAACGAGACCGGCTCGGTGAAGACCGACAGCCTGGCCAAGGATTTCGATCGCTTCTCCGCCGACCGCTTCCTGATCGGCGACGAGGCGCAGGTGCTCGACGGCATCGAGCGCTACCGCGCGCTCGGCATCGACCACATCTTGCTGCGCCCGCAGTGGCCCGGCTGGGGCCAGCGCGAGACGATCGCGTGCCTGGAGCGCGTCGGCCGGGTGATCGGCCGCCTGAAGGCTTAACGCGCGAAGAACCCCCGCACCGCGTCGATCACGCGGCCGACCTGGGCGTCGGTCAGCTCGGGATACATCGGCAGCGACAGGATCTCGCCGACCACCGTCTCGGTGACCGGCAGGCGGACGTCGCCGAAGCGCCCGCGATAGGCCGGGTGATGGTGGCACGGCACCGGGTAGTGGATGCCGGCGATCACCCCGAGCCCCTGCAGATGCGCCTTGAGCGCGTCGCGCTGCGGCGTGCGCACGACGAACAGATGGTAGACCGCCTCGCAGTCCGGCTCGACGTGGGGCAGCGCCATCGGCAGATTGCCGAACGCCTCGAGATAGCGCTCGGCGATGGCGCGGCGGCGCGCGTTGCCGGCGTCGAGATGGCCGAGCTTGACGTTGAGGATGGCGGCCTGCAGCTCGTCGAGCCGCGAGTTGAAGCCGGCGATCTCGCTGAGCTGGCCGGTGCGCCAGCCGTATTGGCGCAGCTGGCGCAGAAGCTGCGCGAGCGCGGCGTCGTCGGTCGTCACGATCCCGGCGTCGCCGATGGCGCCCAGGTTCTTGGTCGGGTAGAGGCTGAAGCAGCCGATGTCGCCGATCGCGCCGACCCGGCGGTCGCGCCAGCGCGCGCCGTGCGCCTGGGCGCAGTCCTCGATCAGCTTGAGGCCGCGGCGCCGCGCGATCTCGAGCAGCGGCCCGAGATCGGCCGGATGGCCGTAGAGATGGACCGGCATGATGGCGCGGGTGCGCGGCCCGATCGCGCGCTCGACCAGCGCCGGGTCGAGCCCGTAGCGATCGGCGGTGATGTCGACGAACTTGGGCGCCGCACCGCTCATCTCGATGGCGGCGGCGGTCGGCACCGCGGTGTGGGCCGGCACGATCACCTCGTGGCCGGCGCCGATCTCGAGCGCGCGCAGCGCCAGGTGCAGCGCGTCGGTGCCGTTGGCGACGCCGATCGCATGCGCCGCGCCGACATAGGCCGCGAAATCCGCCTCGAAGCGCTCGACCTCCTTGCCCAGGATGTAAACGTGACCGTCGAGCACGCGCTGCAGCGCGCCGTCGATCTCGTGGCGCAGCGCCCGATATTGCGCGCTTGGCCGCGCGAAATAGATCGGCTCGAGGTCGGCCGCGGTAGCGGGCTGGGGCTGGGTTTGCGGTTTCGGGTTCATGATCCTAGCGTGCCAGCACTGTTCGGCGGCGAGAACTTAAACTTTCTTAATCGGCGGCGGCGAGCGCCGACGATCACTGAATGCCGAGACTAGCAAGAAATGTGCTTCAATCGCGAGGCTGCGGTCCGCGCGACGACGCCCGCCACGGCGGGGGCGGGATATTTGCCGGCTTCTGCCGGTCGCCCGGCGGCACTACCATGGGCCGCCCAGCCCCCAAGGAGGTTGCGATGAGCGTGACGACCCTGAGACGAGCCGCGACGCGCAGCCTGCGCGACCAGGTCAGCGAGGCCGAGTGGCAGGCCCGCGTCGAGCTCGCGGCCTGCTACCGGTTGATGGCCGCGGCCGGTGTGTTCGACCTGACCTACAACCACCTGTCGGCGCGGCTGCCCGACCACCCCGAGCACTATTTGATCAAGGGCGAGCGCCAGCTCTTCCAGCAGGTCACCGCGTCGTCGCTGGTCAAGTACGACTTCGAGGGCAACAAGCTGATCGAGAATCCCTATTCGGTGAGCCGGGGCGGCCTGGTGATCCACGGCGGCGTGCTCGAGGCGCGCGCCGACCTCGCCGCGGTGTTCCACACCCACACCGCCGCCAACATCGCGGTGTCGTGCCACAAGGTCGGCCTGCTGCCGATCAGCCAGCATGCGCTGCATTTCTACGGCACCATCGGCTACCACGAGTTCGCCGGCTTCGAGTTCGACCTCGAGGGCCGCAAGCGGCTCAACCGCGATCTCGAGGGCCGGCGCGTCATGCTGATGCGCAACCACGGCGCCCTGGTGTGCGGCCGCTCGATCCCCGAGGCCTACGTGCAGCACCACAACCTCGAGATGGCCTGCCAGGCCCAGATCGGCGCGCTCGCCGCCGGCGGCGTCGACCAGATCGTCATCCCCTCCGATGCGGTCGCCACGCACGCCGCCCAGCAGGCGCAGGCGATGGGTCCGATCACGCGTGACAGCCGCGACTGGGCGGCGCTGCTCGAGCTCGCCGACAAGCTCGATCCGTCGTACCGCGACTGAGCGGGCGACGACCACCCGGGATCGGCCGCGGATGAAGATCACCCAGATCGAGGTCTTCGTCCTCGGCTTCCCGTTCAAGACCGCGTTCTATCTGGCCGGCGGCATGGCCGCCGCGAAGGGCGCGCCATCGGCCCGCGTGCTCGTCAAGCTATCGACCGAGGCCGGCGTCGCCGGCTGGGGCGAGGCGACGCCGACGCCGCGCTGGACCTACGAGACCACCGAGACGATCGTCAGCACCCTGCTGAAG
>JACQAI010000649.1 GCA_016195115.1 Pseudomonadota bacterium | reverse complement strand
GCCCGACTTCACGCAGGAGTCCAGCATCGGGCCGATCGCGTTCCACGCCTGGCTCGGCACCAGTTGGGGTGTGCTGTTCTCCCATCCCAAGGACTTCACCCCGGTGTGCACCACCGAGCTTGCCGAGGCGGCGCGCCTCAAGCCCGAGTTCGAGCGCCGCAACGTCAAGATCATCGGCCTGTCGGTCGACACCGTGGCGTCGCACCGGGCGTGGTTCGACGACATCGCCCAGACCCAGGGCCAGGCGCTCAACTTCCCCGTTCTGGCCGACGGCGACCGCACGGTCGCGACGCTCTACGGCATGATCCATCCAAAGTCGGATCCGGCGCTGACGGTGCGCGCGGTGTTCGTCATCGCGCCCGACAAGCGGGTGCGCCTGATGCTGACCTATCCGCCGAGCACCGGGCGCAACTTCGCCGAGATCCTGCGCGTCATCGACTCGCTCCAGCTGACCGACGCGCACAAGGTCGCGACCCCGGTGAATTGGCAAGACGGCAACGACGTCATCATCGTGCCGGCGCTCGGCGACGACGAGGCGCGCCAGCGCTTCCCCGACGGTTGGCGCACGCTGCGGCCCTATTTGCGCATGGTCAGGCAGCCGCCGTTGACGCGCCCGGCGGCGGGCGGCTGGACCGCCGGCTGAGACTCGACCGCCGCGCCGCCCAGCCGGCGCGCGCTCAGGGGCCGGCCCGGCGGCCCGCCGCCCACGGCCGTGCCAGCACGCCGCCGCACACCCGGCCGAGCCGCCGGTATTCATCCGGGCGATCGACGACGCGCTGACGTTTGCGCATCTCCTGCGCCAGCGACCGGAGCTCGCCGTCGACCACGAGGCGCAGGCGCTCGCGCAGCTCGTGGGCGACCGCGTCGGTGCTGCGCCCGCGCGCGACGCCCCGGCTGGCGACCAGCGCGCGCAGCGCGGCCTCGATGCGCGGCGTGAACTGGGCGAGCACCTCGCGGTCGACCTGAATGTGCCGGCGCTCGTGCTGGTGGACCTCGTCGTAGGCGCAGCGGTCGCCGACGATCTCGCGCGCGACGTAGATGACCGCGTCCTCGAAGCCGACGCGCGCCGTGACGTCCTTGATGGCGCCGCAGATCAGCGGGCCGCGCGCATCGACCATCGCGAAGTCGATCGCCACCTCGAAGCCGCCGATCAGCTTCGCCACGGTCAAGCCAAGCGGCCGCTCGAGCTCGCCGTGCTGGCCGTCGCGCTGGCGCGCGCGCGCGGCGAGGCCGGCGAGGTCGAGCGAGGTGTCGATCGCCGGCTCGGGATAGAGCGCCTGCACGGTGACGCGCGCCGGCGGCAGACTGTCGCACCGATCGGCGGCGTGCGCCGCCGACGCGACCGCCAGCGCAACCCCCAAGGCCAGGACGCCGCAGCCCCGCACCGCGTTGGGCGACGGCACGCCGCCCGCGCTCAATCGTTCAGCTTCCATCGCGCCCCGCAGCGCGGCAGGGCGCGCAGCCCTGCCGCGCGCGCGACCATACCAGGGCGGCCGCCGGCCGGGGTATTGGGAACCGCGGCGGGTGTGCTATGGGAAGGCGGCACGGCGCGCGGTCTTCTCGGCGGGATCGCGCGCCGCGTTGGCATCGGCGTGGCGGCGGCAAACCGCGGAGGACGAATGACATGGCGATGCAGGTCCTGATCTCGGTTGCGCTGGCGCTTGCGATGGTGGTCGCGCCGCTGCGCGCATCCGCGCAGCAGCCGCCGCCCGACGCCGAGGTCAAGCGCTCGATCGAGGAGCGCGCGAAGGCGGTCAAGGGCTGGCCGGGCGGCATCGTGTTCACCTGCGTGGTTACGCCTGCGGATCTGGCGACCGAGCCGGTCAAGCAGATCTGCGCCAGCGCCGCCGCCAGCGCCAACACCTTGGCCGCGCAAGCCAAGGTCAAGTTCGGCCAAGCGCCGGACCAGCGCAGCTTCGCCACGGCGATCCTGCGCGAGCGCGTGCTCGGGCTGACGGTCCAGGTATCGCCCAGCGACTTCAACGCGCCGCTCGCCGCGCTGGTCGTACGGGTGTTCGCCTCGCGGCCCTACAGCGACCTGGTCTCGGCGGCGGCGACCAAGGGAAAAGACGCCGCGCAGAACCCCTTGGCGATGCCGCGCGCCGGCGACGTGATCTTCTGGGAGGACACGGTGGTAGGCAGCGGCCCGCCGGACAAACTCGGCCCCGGCATCACGCCGGCGATCAACGACAAGCTGCGCCAGTTCTTCGCCGATCTGGCGCCCGCGCCCAAGCCGGCGCCCAAGCCCGCGCCGGCCCAAACGCCGGCGCCAAAACCCTAGGACGCGCGCGTCACACCAGGGCGCCGCGCGCGGTGATCGGCCACAGCGCTTCGACGCGGCCGTTGCGCACGCCGACATACCAGTCGTAGAGGTTGACCGTCGGGTCGCAGTGCCCGGGCACCAGCTTGATCTTGTCGCCGATGCGCAGCCGATTGGTCGGACGCTTGAGCAGCACCTTGCCGTGCTCGTCGGAGGCCCTTGTGTACTCGGCCTCCTCGAAGCCGTGGAGCAGCGGCATGCCGCTGTCGACGCTGAGCGCCTTGAGGCCGGCGTCGAGGATGGCGCGATCGTCGGTCGGGCGGCTCATCACGGTCGCCCACACGAACAGGCTGTGCTCGAAATCGTGGTTGGGCGCGCCGTCCTCGCCGAGATTGCGGCCGTAGTCGGCGTCCATGAAGACGTACGAGCCGCATTGCAGCTCGTCGTAGACATCGCTGGCGGCCTCGAGCATGAACGTGCCGGTGCCGGCGCCGGTGACCACGGGGCAGGCGATGCCGTTGGCCTCCAGGAGCGCGCGCGTGCGTCCGGCGCGCTCGATCGCCTGGTTGATCGCGGCGCGCCGCTCGGCGGGCGTGCGCAGGTGCTGCGCCGAGCCGTGATAGGCCTGGAGGCCGCCGAACTTCAGATGCGATGCGCGGCCGATCGTCTCGGCCAGCCGTAGCGCCGGTTCGCCGGGCTCGACGCCGCAGCGGTCGCCGCCCATGTTGACCTCGACCAGCACCGACAGCGTGACGTCGAACGCGCGCGCCGCGGTGTCGAGCGCGGCGACCTGGCTGATATCGTCGACGCATGTGGCGATGCGCGCCGCGCGCGCCAGCGCCGCCAGCCGGCGCAGCTTGGGGGCGCCGACGATTTCGTTGGAGATCAGCACGTCGGGCACGCCGCCGTGGACCATCGCCTCGGCCTCGCTGACCTTCTGACAGCACACGCCGACCGCGCCGAGCGCGATCTGTTGCAGCGCGATCACCGGGCATTTGTGGGTCTTGGCGTGCGGCCTGAGGCGCACCTTGCGGCCCGCGATGCGCTCGGGCAGGCGGCGCAGATTGCGCTCGAAGGCGTCGAGCTCGACCACCAGCGCGGGCGTGTCGACCTCTTCGAGCTTCATGCCGATCTCGGCGGGCGGGCGTGTCGTCATGGATCCCTCGTGGCGGCGCGGCCAATAGTGGCCGGCCGGCGGGGGCGCGAACAGGCCCAAATCGGCGGTCCTGTATGAAGCGGCGGCATGTCAAGGCCTAGCATTTGTCGCCTGACTTCCAACATTCAGGGCGCAAGAAGATGGTTGTGCAGCACTCGCGACGCATTTGCAGCAAGGATTCGGGGCATTTCACCGAGAACCGGGCTGTGACTTCGCCCGTATGACTTCCTGCGGATTGTAGGACGTGTCGCATGGGCTCTTGATGACCGAGAAGGGGATGGTGATGGCACATCGCTCGAGACTGGCAGCTCTTGGTATGATTATTGGTGCAGGGCTGATCGGCGTGAGCGCGCCCGCGCGCACGGCCGAGCCCGCGCCGGCAAACCAGGTCGCAAGCCTGGCGGGGGCGCCGGCCGGCGTCGTCGACCAGCTGTACGCCGGCTTGCTCGACACCATGCGGAACGGCCAGCAGCTCGGCGGCGAGGGTCGCTATCGCAAGCTCGCGCCGACGGTCGATCGCGCGTTCAATCTGGCGCTGATGACCGAGGTCGCGGTCGGGCCGCGCTGGTCGACCCTGGCGCCGGAGCAGCAGCGGAAGCTGATCGAGGCGTTCCGCCGCTTCACCATCGCGAGCTACGCCAACCATTTCGATGGCTACGATGGCGAGCGCTTCGCGGTCGCGCCCGAGCCGCAGCCGGTGCAGGCCGGCGTGCTGGTGCGCACGCGGCTGGTGACGCGCGACAAGCCGATCGCGCTCGACTACGTGCTGCGCGAGACCGACGGCCGGTGGCAGATCGTCGACGTCTACGCCGAGGGCACGATCAGCGAGGTGGCACGCCGGCGCTCGGAGTTCAACGCCGTATTGAGCCGCAGCGGCGCCGACGCGCTGGCCGACCGGCTGGTCGAGAAGGCGCAGACGCTGATCAAGGAGCCGGCCTGATTGTTTGAGGCGTCGTCCCCGCGAACGCGGGGAATCCAGGATCACGCGCGCCGAGCTTGCAACGCGCCTGGGTCCCCGCTTGCGCGACGCTTGTGCGGGGATGACGTTTTCTACGTCAGGGTGAGGCGCGCGCTGGCGGCTTCCGCGGCGTCGTCGATGCGCAGCTCCCAGACGTCGAAGCGATAGACCAGCGGCGCGCTGCCGCGGGTGTAGCGGATCGCGCGCGCGCGCTCGCGCCGGGCGGCCTCCTTCATAACCTCCTCGTCCTCGCCGGTGAACGAGCGCTTGATCAGTTGCCAGTGGCCCTTGACGTTTTCGCGGCACCACTCGACGGCGCGCTCGCGCTCGTCGACGCCGACGCGGATCACGTTTTCGGTCCTGAGCTCCGCGGCATCTTCGATGCTCATGCGTTCCGTCACCATCGCGCGATCCTCGTGGCCTCGCCGGCGCGGAGTTTAGCCGCGCGCCCGGGGCGGCGCCACCCCACGGCCGATTCGGGCCCGCGCGACGGACAAGCCGCGCGACCTCTGATATAAGGCGTCGCCCACTGGCGGGAGACCCGACGGCTTGCCCGACCCCTTGCCCGAGATCTCGAACCCTCGGCTGCGCACCCTGCTCGCCTACTGGGATGCCACGCGCGGCGCGGCCGCCATGCCGCCGTGCGCGGCGATCGACGCGATCGCGCTGTGGCAATGGCTCGGCCATCTGATTCTGATCGAGGCGTCGACCGGCGGCGAGTTCCGCTACCGCGTCTACGGCACGGGATTGGCCGAATACTATGGTCGCGATCTCACCGGCAAGACCACGGCGGCGCTGCGTCCCGAAGTGCGCGCGCTGGTCTGCCATGAGTATGAAACGGTGTGCGCATCCCGGCAGCCGCTCCTGGTCACGCACACGCGGCGCATCCGCGAGCAGCGCCTGCCGGTCGAGAAATTGATCCTGCCGTTCTCGGCCGACGGCCGGGGCGTCGACCGGCTGCTCGCCGGTGCCTATCCCGCAAGCAGCTAGCGCGGCGCTCGCGGGGCTGACGCCCCTGCCGCGCTAGCGCGGCAAATCCTGCTCGAAGGCGAAGTGCAGCCCCCGCGGGGTGACGTCGACGACCCGCGCGACGCGCTCGCGACCGAGCGGCGGGCTGGCGACATTGAACTGCTCGCCGACCTGCACGGCAAAACGGCTCGGCGCTTTGAGACAGGCGCCGCCGCGCGACCAGTTGAGCGTCTGCCCGAATACCAGCGCGGCTGGCGCGGCGGCGCCGATCAGGATCGTGGCATGCTCGGCGGCCGGATAGCGCGGGTGGCGCCGTCGCTCGTCTCGGGGTTGGCCTGCGCCCATCACGCCCGTGCCTTGCATAATGCGTTCCGTATAATCATCCACATCGCCGGCCCGCTGTCATCGCCGTCGAACGCGGGCGGCTCGGCCGAAATCGCGGCCCATGCACCTAAAACGTTTATGTCGGTCGAAGGGTTCCGCGCCGCGCGCGGGCCGGGTCAACCCAGGGTCGGGCGGTCGACCACGCCGTCGTTGACCTGGCCCTTGGGAAACGCCTGCTCGATGTGGGCGAAGCGCTGCAGGTCGATGCCGATCTGATGCTTGAGGCGGGCCACCATGGTGCCGGCCGGCAGCGCCGCGCCGGCGGCGTCCTTGAACAACCGCGGGTTGGCGCGCGCGGCGTTGGGCAGGACGGCGGTCGCGTTGATCGACGGGTTGGCGGCCGCGGTCTTGAGCAGCTTGGCGGCGCCGTACGGACCGAACAGGTAGGCCATGCGCTTCTCGACCACGCTGACCGGGCGGCCGAGCGACTTTTCGAGCTTGGCGCCGACCTCGTCGAGATAGCGCGCCGCCATGCCGGCGGACAGATGCGGGTCCTTGCGCAGCTCGAGGATCTGCGCGCGCAGCTTGGCGTTGGCGACCACCGGCTTGCCCGCCTTGTCCGGGACGATCTTGCCGGCGAGCTCGCCGAGCCCGTAGGCGGCGCCGTGGCGGCGCATCATGTCGAGCCAGGTGCCCTCGAGGAACTGCGCCGGGCCGACCGCCGAGCTGGTGCGGTTCTTGGCGTCGGCCTTGAACGCGCTCTCCTGCGACACCTGGGACAGCACGCCCGAGAAGCTGGTGCCGGCGAGCGCGCTCGCCGACCGCGCGGCCTCGACATAGACGGTCGGAACGTGGGGAACCGTCGGTTCGATCTTCGCCATGGTCGCACCCTAGCGATAAGCGACCGCGCGACGCAACGCGTTCGCGCAGTGCTTAAGGCCGCCCGGCTTTCGATTTGGTTACCCGTTATGGTTAAGCCGGCCGGCGCGGGCGAAACCATTCCCAAGCGCCGCATTTGATGCGATTCTCGGGCCATGGACTGCATCAAGACCGCGGTCGGGCCGGGTCGCGCGGCGGCGGTCCGGCATCCCAGCGGCGCAGGCGCCGCATGACCGTCGGGGACACCTCCGATCGCGCGGGCGGCAAGGGCGGCCGCGCCAAAGCGGTATCCGGGCGGCGGCGCCTGCCGCCCGACGAACGCGAGCGCCTGATCGTCGCCGAGGCGGTCAAGTTCTTCGCCGAGGTCGGTTTCGAGGGCCACACCCGCGACCTGGCGCGCCGGCTCAACATCACCCAGCCGCTGCTCTACCGCTATTTTCCCAGCAAGGAAGCGCTGATCGACCGGGTCTATCAGGAGGTCTACGTCAACCGCTGGAACCCGGCTTGGGAAGCGCTGATCGAGGATCGTACCCAGCCGCTGGCGCAGCGCCTGATCGCCTACTACCGCGACTACGCCCGCACCATCCTCGATCCGGCGTGGATCCGCATCTTCCTGTTCGCCGGCCTCAAGGGCGGCCGGCTCAACGCGCGCTTTCTCGACATGGTGCGCGAACGCATCTTCACGCGGGTGATCCGCGAGATCCGCGTCGATCGCGGCCTGCCGCTGCCGCCCGAGCTGCCGTTCACCGAGATCGAGTACGAGCTGGTGTGGGGGCTGCACGCCAGCATCTTCTATATCGGCATCCGCAAGTGGATCTACGGGCTGCCGATCCCCGACGACGTCAATCCGATCGTCGACGCCAAGGTGACGGCGTTCCTCGAGGGCGTGCCGGCGGTGATGCGCCAGCTCGCTGCCGCCAAGCCGTGAGCGCCGCCCCAGGAGGCATGATGGCCCTCGACAGCGCGCGCGTTCTGCCCGACGACGGCTTCGCCGGAACCCTGATCGCGCGCGTCTGGGTGCCCGCCGATGCCGGGCCGAGCGTCGCGCTGGTCACTGCCGACGGCGTGTTCGACCTGACGCGCGCGTTCGCCACCGTGGCGCAGCTGCTCGACAGCGCAGACCCCGCCGCGGCCGCGCGCGCCGCGGTGCGCGGCGCCCGACTGGGCGACGCCGCCGGGCTGATCGCCAACTCGGACGCGGCGGCGCGCGATCCGGCGCGGCCGTGGCTGGTCGCGCCGATCGATCTGCAGGCGGTCAAGGCCGCCGGCGTCACCTTCGCGTCCAGCCTGCTCGAGCGCGTGGTCGAGGAGCAGGCGCGCGGCGATCCCGCGCGCGCCGACGACACGCGGCGCGCGCTGGTCGAGGAGATCGGCAGCGATCTCGGCGCGGTCAAGCCGGGCTCGGAGGCGGCGCAGCGCCTCAAGGCATCGCTGATCAAGCGCGGGCTGTGGTCGCAATATCTCGAGGTCGGCATCGGGCCCGACGCCGAGGTGTTCACCAAGTGCCAACCCATGGCATCGGTCGGGCTCGGCGCCGAGATCGGCATCCACCCGGGGTCGGGCTGGAACAACCCCGAGCCCGAGATCGTCGTCGCGGTCAACGCGCGCGGCCAGGTGGTCGGCGCGACCCTGGGCAACGACGTCAACCTGCGCGACGTCGAGGGCCGCAGCGCGCTGCTCCTGAGCAAGGCCAAGGATAATAATGGCTCCTGCGCCTTGGGCCCGTTCCTGCGGCTGTGCGACACCAGCTACACGCTCGACGACATCCGCGCCGCCGATCTCGACATGAAGGTCGCGGGCACCGACGGCTTCGTCATGACCGGCCACAGCTCGATGCGCAAGATCAGCCGCGACGTGCTCGACGTGGTCGGCCAGACCATCGGCGCGCACCACCAGTATCCCGACGGTTTCGTGCTGTTCATGGGCACGATGTTCGCGCCGACCGACGACCGCGGCGCGCCCGGCCAGGGTTTTACCCACAAGATCGGCGACGTCGTGACGATCCGCACGCCCAAGCTCGGCGCGCTGGTCAACCGGGTCAACCACAGCGACCGCATCCCGCCGTGGACGTTTGGGACGCGCGCTCTGATGGAAAACCTGGCGGCGCGCCGGCTGTTGCAGAAGAACTAGGCTACGCCGACCGCGCCGGCCGGCCCTCGAGCGGGTAGGCGGGATCGTTGAAGCCCGGGGTCGACGGATGGCCCTCGGGCACCAGGCGATTGACCAGGGCCTCGTCCTCGGCGGTGAATGCGTAGTCCAGCGCGCCGACATAGTCGTCCCACTGCGGCTCGGTGCGCGGCCCCGCGATCGCGCCGGTGATCAGCCGGTTGTTGAGCACCCAGCCGATCGCGAACTGGCCCGCCGTGATGCCGCGCAACTCGGCGTGTTTTTTGAGCTCGCGGGCGATCACCAGGCTCTCGCGCCGCCACTCGCTTTGCAGCATGCGGCGGTCGTTGCGGCCGGCGCGGGTGTCGGCGGGCGGCGGCTTGTCGGGGTCGTACTTGCCGGTCAGCACGCCGCGCGCCAGCGGGCTGTAAGGCACCACGCCGAGGCCGTAATAGCCGCACGCCGGCAGATGCTCGACCTCGGGCGTGCGGTTCATGGCGTTGTAGTAAGGTTGGCTCACGATCGGGCGATCGATGCCGAGGCGATCGCACAAATTGCAGATCTCGGCGACCCGCCACGCGCGGTAGTTCGAGACGCCGAAATAGCGCACCTTGCCCTGGCGGATCAGGTCGCCGAGCGCGTGCACGGTCTCGGCGAGCGGCGTGTCGGCGTCGTCCTTGTGCAGGTAGTAAACGTCGATGAAGTCGGTGCCGAGCCGCTTGAGGCTGGCCTCGGCCGCCTGCATCACCCATTTGCGCGACAGCCCGCCCAGGTTCGGCCCCTTGGCGCTTGGGTTGCCCAACTTGGTCGCGAGCACCCAGTGATGGCGCTCGGCCTTGATGGCGCGCCCGGTGACCTGCTCGGACGCGCCGCATCGGAACGTCGTGAAGATAGTCGCCCGGCGCCTTCCCGCGCTAGGGGCCGACCGCGTGATCGCGCGCGCGCACGCGCTCGCGGTGCCAGGTGTAGAGGCCGCTGGCGATCACCAGCGCGGCGCCGACCCAGGTCCACAGGTCGGGAAAATTGTTGAACGCCAGCACGCCGATCGCCGTCGCCATGACGATCGAGCTGTAGGAGAACGGCGCCAGCAGCGACACCGGCGCGAAGCTCATGGCGCGCACCTGGAAGTACTGGCCGAGCAGGTTGACGATGCCGCAGACCGCCAGCAGGGCCCAGCCGGCCGGCGTGATCGGCTGCCACGCCGCGAACGCCGGCGCGGCGGTGAGCGCGGTGCCGACCAGCGAGGTGTAGAGCAGGGTGGTGAGCGGCAGATCGGCGATGCCCATCTTGCGCGTGATGATCATGCTGACCGCCCAGATCGCCGACGACAGCACCGGGTAGAGCGCGGCGAGCTCGAAGCTGGCGCCGCCCGGCCGCACGATCACGAGCACGCCGGCGAAGCCGAACACGACCGCCGCCCAGCGCCGGATGCCGACCTGCTCGCCGAGGAACGGAATCGACAGCGCCGTGACGAACAAGGGCGCGACGTAGCCGGTCACGGTCGCCTGGGCGAGCGGCAGATGCGCCAGGCCGGAGACGAAGAACAGGCCGGAGGCGGCGACGCAGGCGCCGCGCGCCGCCTGGGAGAGCGGCCGGCGCGTCCGCCACGGCCGCGTGTCACGATGCCAGGCGGCCAAGGGCAGCAGCACCATCAGCATGGCGAGATAGCGCACCCAGACGATCTGGATCGGCTCGTAGTCGGCGGTGAGAAATTTCGATAGCCCGTCGACGCTGGTGAACAGCATGATGGCGGCCAGCATCAGGCCGATCGCCTTGAGCGGCCGATCGCCGACGGCGTACGGGGCCCGCGAGATGGTGGTCATGTCCCCCCTGGCACGCGATGCCGGCTGAGCGGTCCGCGCTGCTGGCCAGCCGGCGCTTTCTCCCGTTGTTCGTGACGCAGTTCCTCGGCGCGCTCAACGACAATCTATTCAAGAGCGCGATGGTGATCCTGATCGTCTATCGCCTGGCCGAGCCGGCCGGGTGGAGCGGCGGCATCCTCGCCAACCTCGCCAACTTCATCTTCATCCTGCCGTTCTTCGTGTTGTCGGCGAGCGCCGGCCGGCTTGCCGACAAGCTCGAGAAGACCTGGCTGATCGGCGTCATCAAGGGCTGCGAGATCGGCTTCATGGTGCTCGGCGGCCTCGGCCTGGCGCTCGGCAACATTACCTTGCTGTTCGTCGTGTTGCTGCTGATGGGCATCCACTCGACGTTCTTCGGGCCGATCAAGTACAGCATCCTGCCCGTGCATCTGCGGCCCGGCGAGCTGATCGCCGGCAACGCGCTGATCGAGGCCGGCACCTTTCTCGCCATCCTGATCGGCACCAGCGCTGGCGCCGTGCTGGTGCTCGACGCGACCGGCGGCGGGGTGCTGTCGGCGAGCCTGGTCGTGGTCGCGCTGAGCGGGCTGGTCGCCAGCCGCTTCATCCCGGCGGCGCCGCCGCCGGCGCCGGCGCTGCGGCTCGACCCCAACATCGCACGCGAGAGCTGGCGGCTGCTGCGTCGCGTTGCCGTGCAGCCCGACCTGGTCGCGCCGATCCTCGGGCTGTCGTGGTTCTGGCTGGTCGGCTTCGTGGCGTTGTCGCTGCTGCCGGCGCTGGTCAAG
>JACQAI010000648.1 GCA_016195115.1 Pseudomonadota bacterium | reverse complement strand
GTGGTGCCGTGGATCAGGCACTCGCGCAAGGTCTGCTCGGCGCGCCGGCGCACGTCCTCTTCGGTGATCTGCGGCTTGAACTTGCGGACGTAGGGCACCGGGCTGATGGCGCGGCCGGTCTCGGGCGGCACGACGTCGAGCAGTCGACCCTTGTCGAGGTGGATGTGGGTCTCGATCAGCCCGGCGCAGGCCAGCCGCCCGCCGGCGTCGAATTCCTGGCCGTCGGCGGCCAGCGCGGGCTCGACCGCGACGATCTTGCCGCTCGTGACGCCGATGTCGACCAGCTGCCCCGTCGGCCGATCGACGAGCTGTGCCTTTCTGACCACCAGATCCATGGCGCCGTCTCCGGTCAGCCCTGCGGGCGCGCCGGCGCACCGACCAGCACCGGTTTGTCGCGGCGCAGCTCGGGGAACAGGCGCTTCAGGTTCTCGACCTTCGGACGGTCGTTGAACACGATGTAGGGCTCGTTCGGGTGCAAGGTCGCGTAATCCTGGTGGTAGGCCTCGGCCGGGTAGAACGCCTTGGCGCCGTCGAGCTGGGTCGCGATCGGCGTGGCGAACACGCCGGCCTCGTCGAGCTGCGCGACGTAGCGCTCGGCGATGCGCCGCTGGCCGTCGTCCGCCGCGAAGATCGCCGAGCGGTACTGCGGCCCGACGTCGGGGCCCTGGCGGTCACGCTGGGTCGGGTCGTGCGCCACCGAGAAGAAGATGCGCAGGATCGTGCCGTAGCTGATCACACTGGGGTCGTACGTGATCGCGACCGCCTCGGCGTGGCCGCTGCGGCCGCGGCTGACGATGTCATAGTCGGCGGTCTCCTTAGTGCCTCCGGCATAGCCCGACACCGCGTTGCCGACGCCGTTGACGTGCTGGAACACCGCCTGGACGCCCCAGAAGCAGCCGCCCGCCAGCACCGCCGTCTCGGTGGCGCCGGCGCCGGCCTTGAGCGGCGTATCGAGCGCCGGCGGCGGCACCATGACCGCGGGTTCCGCGGCGCGCGGCGTCGCGGGCAGCAATCCGATCGACAGGAGCAGCAGGCCCAACAGGCTGCGGCGAAGCATCACGTGCATCGGCGGATTCCTCGTGCGGGTCGGAGACGGTGGGCGCGTCAGGTCGGGCGGCGCCCGGTCTTGATCGCCTGGTCGCGCCGCTCGACCATAGAATCTTCCATCGCGCGCGGAAAGCGACGCGGCAGCGCCGAGACCTTGTCGAGCCGCGCGCGTGCCGCCTCGGGCAGCCGCCAGCCGGCGGCGGCGAGCGTGTCGCCGAGCTGCGCGGCGGTGCGCGCGCCGACGATCGCGCTGGCGACCTGCGGCTGGTCGAGCAGCCAGCGCACCGCGACCTGCGCCGGGCTGCGCTCGAGCTCGCGCGCGACCGCGAGCAGCTCGCCCAGGATGGCTTCGTGGTCGGCATGGAAGAAGCGCGTCGGGAACGCCCAGTTCTCCGCCGAGCGCGTGCCCGCGACGTTGCGCAGGCCGGGCTTGTACTTGCCCGCCAGGTAACCGCCGGCGAGCGGCGCCCACGCCACGATGCCGACGCCTTTGAGCGCGCACGCCGGGACCAGCTCCTCCTCGATGTCGCGCACCACCAGGCTGTATTGCGGCTGGTAGGCCACGAAGCGCGCCAGGCTCTTGGCGTCGCTCAGCCACATCGCCTCCATCAGCCGCCACGCCTCGTAGTTGCTGCAGCCGGTGTAGCGGACCTTGCCCTGGCGCACGAGATCGTCGAACACGCGCAGCATCTCCTCGAGCGGCGTCTGCACGTCGACGTGATGGATGTAGTAGAGATCGAGGTAGTCGGTGCCCAGGCGGCCGAGGCTGTCCTCGACCGCCTGCATGATGTGCGCGCGCGACATGCCCGAATCATTGGGCCCGGGGCCCATCGGGTTGAACACCTTGGTGGCGATCACGGCCTCGCGGCGCCGCTTGCCCAGCGCGCGGCCGAGCATGGTCTCCGAGGCGCCGTTGCTGTAGCCGTTGGCGGTGTCGAAGAACATCACGCCGGCGTCTAGAGCGGTACTCACGATCCGCGCGGCCTCGGCATCGTCGGTGCCGTGGCCGAACGTCATCGTGCCGAGGCAGATCTCGGAGACCTTGAGGCCGCTCAGGCCCATGCGGCGATAGTCCATGATCGGATCCCCTTCAGGCTACGCCGTGCGCGGGGGCCACACCGGCTTGTGGTGGCCGAGTGGCACGGTCGGGCGCGCCCAGCGCGGTGGCGTCTCGGAGAGCTGGACGGTGGGACCAAGGTGACGCAGGCGGCCGACCGGCGTGTCGCTGTCGATCGACCAGCGCTCGAGGTCGGCGGCCGGGAACTCCTTGGCGACGTCCTTGAGCTGGGCGTCGGGGACCTGGCCACGATCGACCAGCCACTTGCCGGTCTGCGCCAGCGACAGGCGGACCAGCCAACTGCCGCCCTCGCGGGCGCGACGCGCCAGCGCCACCATGGCGCCGAACGCCATCAGGTAGCCGGTCAGATAGTCGATCGCCGACACCGGATAGAACTGCGGCCCCGGCGCGGCGCCGGGGAACAGCGCGCCCTGGCGGTCCGTGATGCCGCTCACCGTCTGCACCACGGTGTCGAAGCCGCGCCGTGTCGCCCACGGGCCGGCGTGGCTGAACGCGCACAACGACACGTAGATCAGGCCCGGGCGCGCCGCCGCCAGCGCCTCGGGCGACAGGCCGCGCGCGCCGAGCGTGTTCGGGCGGTAGCCCTGCGAGAACACGTCGGTCTCGCGCGCCAACCCGCGCAGGGTTTCGAGCTGCGCCGCCTCGCGCAGATCGAGCTGCGCCGACAGCTTGCCGTGGCCGGTGTCGTATTCCTGGTAGCCGAGGTTGGGCAGATGCGCCGCGGTGATCTTGAGCACGTCGGCGCCGTGCTCGGCGAGCGTGCGCGCGCAGGTCGGCCCGGCGAGCACGCGCGTCAAATCGAGTACGCGGATGCCCGACAGCGGCCGATCGCCCCCCTTCGTTGAGGTGGGCAAGGGCTGCGGCGGGCTGTCGGCGATCTTGACGATCTCCATCAAGGGCAGCGACGCGATCGCCGCGGCCTGCGGATGCTGCGCCCACTCCGCCATCGTGCGCACCATGCCGCCGGCGCCCTTGGCGGCGATGATTGCCTCCTCGAGCTCGAGCGCGTCCCAGCCGGCGACCGCGCGCGTCACCGCGTCGCGATCCTCGGGCACGCCCAGCACCTTGAGGGCGGCGGCACGGTGATTGGGGAAGTTGCAGTGCAGATAGCTCCAGCGGCCGTGCTTGGCTGGGTAGGTGCCCATCACGCCGGCGCGCTCGGCCGAAACCTTGTCGCCGTTCATCTTCATGTAGTGGCCGCTGCGCAGCGACGCGGTCGCCCGGCGCACGTCGACCGCGACCGACTGCCGGCGACCGGTGCGCAGCTCCCAGAGGTCCGATACCGCGAGCCCGGTCGCGGCCAGCGCCGCCGCGCCGGTCGCGCTGATGCGGAACGACGTCGGCAGGATCGGGTCGGTGCCGCCGGTGAACTCGACCGCGTCCGCCCGCGCCGCGGGCCAGCCGACGGCCGGCAGAATCGTGCGCAGGGTGGTGGATGGCATGGTGGATCTCCCGCAGCCGCCTGACCGATAGTGTAAGCTTGCCAGATCAAGGTTTGTAGGGTGAGAGGGCGAAGCAGCGATCGGAAGGCCGCCAAGTTGACCAAGAAACGCATCGATGTCGCCGCGCTCGCCACGGTGGCCGGCACGTTCTATCCCCCGCCGTTCGATGAGCCGTGTCGCACGCGCCGGCGCCAGAAGCTCGGCGACCCGGCGGGCTTGACGCAGTTCGGCGTCAACCTGCTCGTCTTGCCGCCGGGGGCGTGGTCGAGCCAGCGCCATTGGCACACCGCCGAGGACGAGTTCGTCTATGTGCTGGCGGGCGAGGTCACCCTGGTGACCGACGTCGGCGACGAGATCCTGCGTGCCGGCGACTGCGCCGGCTTCAAGGCCGGCGACAGCAACGGCCACTGCCTGCAGAACCGCTCGGGCGCCGAAGCGCGCCTGCTCGAGGTCGGTACGCGCGTCAAAGGCAACGCCGCGCACTACCCCGACATCGACATGGTGGCACCAGCCGGCGGCAAGCCGGCGATGTACACCAAGCGCGACGGCACGCCCTACGAGAACCTCCGCCGCCGCGGCCCCGAGGACTGAGGGTGGGCTCGCGCTCACGCGCATCCCAATGAATTCCTCCCCCGTGCGCGAAGCGCATGGGGGAGGGGCGCGCCCATCTGGCGTGGCCCGAGCTGGGCCTTGCAGTCACGCTGTCGGCTGACAATATCTTCCGCCACTGCGTGATCGCGGTGCTGGGCGACGTCGTCGCGATCGAGCCGGTGACCAACGCCAACGACGGCGTCAACCTGCTCGATCGGGGCGAGCCGGCGCACGGCATGCTGATGATCGAACCGGGTGCCTCGATCGGCGGCCGGGTGCGTTTTGCGCTATCCTAGGAGCCGATGAGCGTCATCGACCTCGAGCCGACCTCCGAACGCGCGCTGTTCGGCCCGCTGCCCGGCTGGTCGCTGCAGTCCGTGGTCGCTTGGATTCTCAACGAAGGCCGCCTGATCGCCCAGCCGACGCGGCTGCTCGAGGGCCTGGTCAACGAGCTGCGCAGCGCCGGGGCGCCGGTCGATCGCATGATCATCGGCGTCGGCACCCTGCACCCGCAGATCGAGACCTGGTCGGTGATCTGGAGCGCCAAGCTCGACCGCGTCGAGTACTGGACGGGCGAACGCGGCATCTTCGACAGCGACAGCTATATCGGCAGCCCGGTGCAGGCAGTACGCGAGCGCGGCGAAATCGTGCGCCGCCGTTTGGACGACATCGGTGCGGACGACGCGTCGATTTACCGCGACCTGGTCGCCGACGGCATGACGGACTACATCGCGATGCCGCTGCCGTTCAGCGACGGCCATCGCAACTTCGCGAGCATCGCGACCCGGGCGCCGGGCGGTTTCACGGACGAGGACATCCTCAAGCTCACGACCTTTCCGCTGTGGCTTGGCCCGATCTTCGAGGCGATCGAGCAGCGCAATGTCGCCGTCACCCTGCTCAACACCTACGTCGGCAGCCAGACCGGCCACCAGATCCTGCAAGGCCTGATCCGTCGCGGCGACGGCGACATGATCCGCGCCGCGATCTGGTACTCCGACCTGCGCGACTTCACCATGCTCAACGAGCAGCTGGCGCCGAGCGAGGTGATCGCCGTGCTGAACAGCTATTTCGAGCTGGTCGCCGCGGCGGTGACGGCGCGCGGCGGCGAGATCCTGCAGTTCATCGGCGACGCCGTCCTGGTGATCTTCCGCGCGCCCGAGGACAGCGACATCCGCGACGCTTGCAGCGCCGCGGTCGACTCGGCAATCGACGCGCTCGCGGGGTTGGCGGTGCTCAACAGCCGCCGCAGTCGCGCGGGGCAGCCGCCGATCCGCTTCGGTGTCGGCCTGCACGTCGGCGCGGTCACCCACGGCAACGTCGGCTCGCTCGACCGGCTCGGCTTCAACGTCATCGGTCCGGCGGTCAACCGCACCGCCCGCCTCGAGAACCTGACCAAGGAGGTCGGCGTGCCGCTGCTGATGTCGCCCGAGCTCGCCCGGGCGGTCGACCGGCCGACCCGCTCGTGCGGCTTCTTCGCGATGAAGGGCGTCGCCGAGCCCCAGGAAGTCTTCGGCCTGGTCGACGGCCCGCTCGATCCCCGCTCGGTGCGCACGACCTCGAACGCGGCGTAGCCCTTACTGCTCCAGCCTGATGTTGGCGGCCTTGGCGACGGCCGACCAGCGAGCGCGGTCGGATGCAATGACGCGCGCGAACTCTTCCGAACTCGTGCCGGTCGGGATGACCGCCAAGGTCTTGAAGCGCTCACGCACGTCGGCTAGCCGCACGATCCGCATGACCTCGGCCTCCAGCTTCTTGACGACCGCGGGCGGCGTGCCGGCGGGCACGAAGAAGCCCGTCCACAGGGTCACGACCATGTCCGGCACGCCGGCCTCCGCCATGGTCGGGACGTCGGGGAGCTCAGCGATGCGCTGGGCCGAGGTGACCGCGAGCGCGCGCACGTTGCCCGACGGGATCTGGGTCGCGATCGGCGCCGGGTCGGCGATCGCGAGCAGCACCTCGCCCGTCATCACGGCCATGACCGATTCGTTGCTGCCCTTGTAGTTGATCGCCTCGAACGGCGCGCCGGTCTTCTGCTTGAACAGCTCGGTCGCGAGCAGGAAGGTGGCCGCGGACGTCGCGTAGTTGGCCTGGCGCGGATTGGCCTTGGCATAGGCCACCAGGTCGGCGATCGACCCGAACCGCTGCTTCGGGCTCACCGCGGCGATCAGGGGGAACGCGGCGATCTGGGAGATCGGCACGAAATCGCGCTGCGGGTCGTAGTTGAGCTTGGCGTACACCGCGGGGTTGATCGCCATCGAGCCGATCGGCCCGGTCAGGATCGTGTAGCCGTCGGGCGCGGCGCGGGCGACGTACTCGGCGGCGATGATGCCGCTCGCGCCGGGCTTGTTCTCGATGACGACCGGCTGGCCCACCGCCTCGGACAATTTCTGGCCGACCACCCGGACGATGAGATCGTTGCCGCCGCCGGCCGGGAACCCAATCACGATGCGGATCGGCTTGGTCGGGAAGTTCGCCTCGCCTTGCGCCCAGGCGCCAGATGCGCCAAACGCGCCCAGCATCACGGCGATCACCGACGCGCCAAGCCCTCGCATGCTGCGCATGGTCCCTCCCTGGCGCGCCGCGTTGACAGCTGGGCGCACGCGCCTTCAACTGGCACGGTCAACCGCCGCGGGTCAACTCCATCATGGCCGTGAAACCCACGACCCTGCTCAAGGCGAAGCTGGCCGAGCGCCGCGCCCTGCTGGTGCCCGGCGCGTCCAACGCGCTGACCGCGCTGATCGCCGCCGATCTCGGCTACGAGGCGATCTACGTCACCGGCGCCGGCGTCACCAATATGAGCCTCGGCATGCCCGACCTCGGGCTCATCACCTTGAGCGAGCTCGCCGAGCCGGTGCGCGCGATCGCCGAGATGGTCGACCTGCCGATCATCGTCGATGCCGACACCGGCTTCGGCAACGCGGTCAACGTCCAGCGCACCGTCAAGCTGCTCGAGCGCGCCGGCGCCAGCGCGATCCAGCTCGAGGACCAGGTGTTCCCGAAGAAGTGCGGGCACTTCGCCGGCAAGGACGTCATCCCGCTCGCCGAGATGTTGCCCAAGATCCGCGCCGCGGTCGATGCGCGCCGCGACCCCGATCTCGTGATCATCGCGCGCACCGACGCGCGCGCCGTGGCCGG
>JACQAI010000647.1 GCA_016195115.1 Pseudomonadota bacterium | reverse complement strand
GACTCGGGGCGGTCGATCGGCGCCCGCCCGCAGACCTACCTCTGCCCGTCACGCTCCAGCCATCGCGGACATCGACAATGACATGACGCTTGACGAAAAAACCCCCATACAAGGGTCACGGGCGAAACGGTCCGAGCGTGTGGCCCCTGGATCCCGGCTTTCGCCGGGATGACGGGAAAAAGACGGCGAGAGGGGGAATTTCCTCACACACTCGTTCGCCGGGATGACGGGAAGAGTGGATGATGATTCGACCTGACCCAATCACACTCAGACGTTCAGGAGGTTTTCGCCTCGTCCGGCGCGGTCGGCGCGGCGTTGGTCTGGCGCGTCCGCCAGGCGTCGAGCGCCGCGGCAACCACGGGATCGCTGAGCGCCAGCATGGCGGCGGCGTAGAGCGCGGCGTTGATCGCGCCGGAGCGCCCGATCGCGAACGTGGCGACCGGAATGCCGGCCGGCATCTGGACGATCGACAGCAGGCTGTCCATGCCCTTGAGCGCCTCGCTCTCGATCGGTACGCCGAGCACCGGCAGCGGCGTCAGGGCCGCCACCACGCCAGCCAAGTGCGCGGCCGCGCCGGCGCCGGCGATGATCGCCTTGAGGCCGTGCTCGCGCGCGCCGCGGGCATACGCGATCACGCGGTCGGGCGTGCGGTGCGCCGACAGGATCAGCTTCTCGTGCGGGATGTGCAATGTCGTCAGGGTCTGGGCGGCGTGGCGCATCGTGTCCCAGTCGCTCTGGCTGCCCATGATCACGCCGACGAGCGGTTGCACCATGCCGACCCTCCTCCGGAAAAGGCGCGATTATAGGGAGGCGATGGCCCGAGACAAGGCGCCAGCGCGGCAGCCGAAGGCGCGAGCGCCAACCTTCGCTTCAGGCGATGATGTCGGGGTGCAGCTCGCTTTCGAGCTTGGTGATCTGGTCCTTGAGCACCAGCTTGCGCTTCTTCAGGCGCTGGACCTGCAACTGGTCGAACGCGCCGTCCTCGGTGACGCGCGCGATCACGTCGTCGAGATCGCGGTGCTCTTGCTTGAGCGTCTCCAATCGCCGACGTACGGTCTCGAGGTCGTCCATGCGTTTGGCAGCCCGAAGCGCCAGCTTTCCCAAAAAAGAAGCGGGGCGCCGGCCCCGCGCCACCGTGCAGGGGGCGGCCGCGTCCTCGCGCCGTCAGAATATCCCACTTGCCCCTCAGTGTAGCACAGTGGCGGGGGTCTCTGGGGCGCCGGATGGATTTTAACGATCATCCCCTGTGGAAGTTTTCCCTCGCCGTCTATGGCGCGCCGGGGGTTTCGGCGGCCTGCCTCGACCTCCAAGAGCGGCGGGGCGCCGACGTCAATCTGGTGCTCTACGCGGCGTTCGTCGGGGCGAGCGGCCGGGGCCGCCTGAGCCCGGCCGAGCTCGAGGCCTGCCGGGCCGCGACCCGGCCCTGGAGCGAGGCGGTCGTGCAGCCGCTGCGTCGGGTCCGGCGTGATCTCAAGGGTGGCATCGGCGCGGTGCCGGGCGAGCCCGTCCAGGCGCTGCGGCGCGCCGTCCAGGCGCTCGAGCTCGAGGCCGAGCGGCTCGAGCAGATGACCCTGGCGGCGCGGCTGGGCGCGCCCGCCCCGGCCGCCGCCGACCGGCAGGCCGACGCGCTCGCCAACATGCAGGCCTATCTGGCGGGTTTGCCGGCCGCCGACCGGGCTGCCGACGCCGCCGCGCTGGCCGCCATCGCGGGCGCTTTGCCCCCTTCGGCGTAATTTTGTAAGCCCAAATTTGTGCTGCTCCGGGGGCGCCGGAGGCGTAGGATATGCGTGCTCTAGGCGTATCCGAGAGGATTCTCGATGACTATGGACGAGCGTATCGAGTCGCTGAAAAGCAAACATGCCTCGCTCGAGGCCACGATCCAGAGCGAGACTTGCCGGCCGCGGCCGGACGATGGGGTGATCCACGAGTTGAAGCGCGAAAAACTGCGAATCAAGGACGAGATCGTTCGCCTGACGACCGTCCGTTAGGCTTCTCGTCCGACCCGCCGCCGCGCGTTACATTTCGGCGCGACGCCGCCAGAGCCGGCCGGCCCGCTACGACAGCGCCTTGGCGCGGTCGCGCAGCGTGAATTTTTGAATCTTGCCGGTCGAGGTTTTCGGCAACACGCCGAACACGATCGTGCGCGGCGCCTTGAAGTGCGCCAGGTGCTCGCGGCAATACGCGATGATCTCGTCGGCGCTCGCCTGGGCGCCGTCCTTGAGCGTGACGAACGCGCAGGGGGTTTCGCCCCACCTCGGATCCGGGCGCGCCACCACCGCCGCCTCCATGATCGCCGGATGGCGATAGAGCACGCTCTCGACCTCGATGGTCGAGATGTTCTCGCCGCCCGAGATGATGATGTCCTTGGAGCGGTCCTTGAGCTCGATGTAGCCGTCGACATGGCACACCGCGAGATCGCCGGTGTGGAACCAGCCGCCGGCGAACGCCGCCTCGGTCGCCGGCGGGTTCTTGAGGTAGCCCTTCATCATGACGTTGCCGCGCATGAACACCTCGCCCATGGTCGTGCCGTCGGCCGGCACCGGCGTCAGGGTCTGCGGGTCGGCGACCATCAGGCCTTCCTCGACCGGATAGCGCACGCCTTGGCGCGCCTTGATGGCGGAGCGCTCGGCGACCGGCCGCGCGTTCCATTCGTCGTGCCAGGCGCAGATCACGTTCGGTCCCAGGACCTCGGTCAGGCCGTAGACGTGGGTGACCGCGAAGCCCAGCGCCTCCATCGCCTCGATCACCGCGGCGGGCGGCGCCGATCCCGCGGTCATGATCGCGACCGGGTGCGGCAACGCTTGGCGCTCGGCGGGCTTGGCGTTGACCAGCATGCTCATGACGATCGGCGCGCCGCACATGTGGGTGACGCGCTCGGCGGCGATCGCATCGAACACCGCCTTGGCCTCGACGCGGCGCAGGCAGACGTGGGTGCCGGCGTAGGCCGTGATGGTCCACGGGAAGCACCAGCCGTTGCAGTGGAACATCGGCAGGGTCCAGAGATAGACCGGATTGTGCGGCATCGCCCAGGCGGCGGCGTTGCCGAGCGCGTTCAGGTAGGTGCCGCGGTGAGGATAGACCACGCCCTTGGGATTGCCGGTGGTGCCCGAGGTGTAGTTGACCGAGATCGCCTGCCACTCGTCGGCCGGCGGCGACCACGCGAAATTCGGATCGCCGCCCGCGATGAACGCCTCGTACTCGATTTCGCCGACGCGATCGCCGCTCGCCGCCGGATCGTCGACGTCGATCACCAGCGG
>JACQAI010000646.1 GCA_016195115.1 Pseudomonadota bacterium | reverse complement strand
GGGTGACGCGGAACGCCAGGCTCCAGAACTCACGCCGCCGCACGATGCGCGCCACCGGCTCGCGCCGCACCCGCCGCGCGATCAGCTGCCCGATCGTGCGCCGCTCGCGGGCGCCGATCGCCCGGCGGCCGTCGAGCAGCACCGCTTCGGGCGCCAGCCCGAGCGCATGCGCGATCAGCACGCGGGCATCGAGCCGCGCCGACTCGATACCGGCCGCGCCGAGCTCGCGTGCCGCGGCGCGCAGCACACCGTCGAGATCGGCCGGTAGCGCGCCCGCGGTCACGTCACGTCGGCGAGCCGGGCCGCCTGATCCTCGCGGATCAGCGCCTCGACGACCTCGTCGAGCGCCTCGCCCGCCATCACCTTGTCGATCTGGTGGAGGGTCAGGCCGATGCGGTGGTCGGTGACGCGGCCCTGGGGAAAGTTGTAGGTGCGGATACGCTCGGAGCGGTCGCCGCTGCCGACCTGGCTCTTGCGCGTCGCGGCGCGCTCGCTGTCCTGGCGTTGGCGCTCGGCGTCGTAGAGCCGCGCGCGCAGCACCTTGAGGGCCTTGGCCTTGTTCTTGTGCTGCGACTTCTCGTCCTGCTGTTGGACGACGATGCCGCTCGGCTTGTGCAGGATGCGCACCGCGCTGTCGGTGGTGTTGACCGACTGGCCGCCGGGACCGCTCGAGCGAAACACGTCGATGCGCAGATCCTTCTCTTCGATGTGGATGTCGACCTCCTCGGCCTCGGGCAGCACCGCGACGGTCGCCGCCGAGGTGTGGATGCGGCCGGCGCTCTCGGTCGCCGGCACGCGCTGCACGCGGTGCACGCCGCTCTCGAACTTGAGCCGCGCGAACACGCCGCGGCCGCTGATCGAAGCGCGCGCCTCCTTGACGCCGCCGAGCCCGGTCTCGGCCAGCTCGAGCACCTCGAAGCGCCAGCCGCGCACCTCGGCATAGCGCTGGTACATGCGGAACAGCGCCGCCGCGAACAGCGCCGCCTCCTCGCCGCCGGTGCCGGCGCGCACCTCGAGGATGGCGTTCTTCTCGTCGGCCTCGTCCTTGGGCAAGAGCATGATCTGCACTTCGCGCTCGAGCTCGGGCAGCCTGGCCTTGACCGCGCGGTGCTCGTCTTCGACCAGGGCGCGCATCTCCGGATCGTTGGCGCTGTCGGCGAGCATCTGGGTCAGGTTGGCAAACTCGGTGCGCGCCTCGCGCAGCTGCTTGATCTTGTCGACCATCGGCGCGAGCTCGGCGTACTCCTTGGACAGCTTGGCGAACTCCTGCGAGGCCATGCCGCCCTCGCGCGCCAACGCCTCGCCGAGCTCCACGTGGCGCTGCACCAGCCGATCGAGCTTGTCGTCCAGACTCAACGCTTGTTCTCCTCGTCCCTCAGCCCGAACAGCCGGCGCACCAGCCGCTCGAGCTCGGCGCGATCGAGGCTGCCGTCGCCGGCCGCCTCGCGCAACACCTCGGACGGCGTGTGCAGCAGCCGGTTGATCAACGCGCGGGTCGCGCTGTCGGCATCCGCCCCGGCCGCCCCGGCCAGGATCTGCCGGCGCATCGCCTCGAAATGCTCGCGCATCGCGACCACGGTCGGCACCGCCGCCCGCGCCGCGCGCGCCCGCACGAACTCGGCGACCGCCTGATCGACGATCGCGCGGGCCGGTCCGAGCGCCGCCTCGCGGTCGGCGCGGCCCGACATCGCCACCGATTCGAGATCCACCATCCTATACACGAATGCCTGATCGAGCGCATCGACCGCGGCATCGACGTCCTCGGGCAACCCGCAATCGAGAAAGAACATGGGCCGTTGGCGCCGCCGCCGCAACGCCGTGCGGACCGCCGGCGCGGCGACCAGGATGCGGCCGCTGCCAAGCGCGGTGATCACGACGTCGGCGCCGGCCAGCGCCTCGGGCACGGTCTCGAGATCGATGCGGTGCGCCTGCAGGCGGCCGGCCAGCGCGCGCGCCTGGGCGTCGCTGCGCGTCGCGACGGTGAAGCGCGCGAGCCCGGCGTCGTGAAACGCCGCGGCAAGATATTCGCCGACCTCGCCGGCGCCGACCAGCAGCGCGGCAAGCGGGCCCAAATCACCGTGCAGGTCGCGCACGAGCTGGACGGCGCAGGCCGCCAGCGACACCGGACGCTGGCCGATCGTGGTCTCGCTGCGCACCTGCTTGGCGGCCGCGAACGACGCAGCGAACACCGCCTCGAGCCCGGCGCCGAGCGCGCCGGCGTCGGCGGCGCGCCGCTGCGCCGC
The DNA here is from genome assembly GCA_016195115.1 of Pseudomonadota bacterium. Classification (GTDB taxonomy): domain Bacteria; phylum Pseudomonadota; class Alphaproteobacteria; order Elsterales; family Elsteraceae; genus JACQAI01. The sequence continues at coordinate 2,060 of JACQAI010000646.1, read as the reverse complement.
TTTGACCTGGCCCAGCACCTGGGGCTCGCCGACGACCTGGGCATCGAGCGACGCGGCGACGCGGAACAGATGGTGGAGCGCCGCCTCGCCCTGCAGCCGGTAGCTGGTCGCGGTCGCGGCACCGGGCGGCAGCCCGGCAGCGCGCTCGAGCCGCGCAAACCCGAGGTTGGCGGCGCCGCCCGCCGCCTCCAGGGCGACCAGCTCGATGCGATCGCAGGTCATGATCAGCGCCGCCTCGCTCAAGCCGTCGGCGGCGAGCGCCGCCAGCACCGCGTCCTGATCCGGGTCGGCCAGCATGAGCTGCTCGCGCACGTCGAGCGGCGTGGTCCGGTGATTGACCCCGACGATCACGAGACGGGCGAGGCGCTGGCTGTCCGAACTGTCGTTCACGGCCGCGCCCCCCACGCGGCGGCGCAGCGCGCCCTATTCGGCTGCCACCGGCTCCTTGGCGGCTTCGATCTCGCGCGCCTTCTTCTCGATCAACCCGACGAGGTGATCGACGATGTCGGTTTCCTTGATGCGGTGATCCGGGATGCCGCCGACATAGACCTGGTGGGTGTTGTTGCCGCCGCCCGTGAAACCGATGTCGGTCTCGCGCGCCTCGCCCGGGCCGTTGACGACACAGCCGATCACCGAGACGGTCAACGGCGTCAAGATGTGCGCCAGCCGCTGCTCGAGCACGGCGACCGTGTTGATGACGTCGAAATTCTGGCGCGAGCACGACGGACACGCGATGACGTTGACGCCGCGGTGGCGCAGGTTGAGCGACTTCAGCATGTCGAAGCCGACCTTGACCTCCTCGACCGGATCGGCGGACAGCGACACCCGGATGGTGTCGCCGATGCCCGACCACAGCAGCATGCCCATGCCGATCGACGACTTGACCGTGCCGGTGCGCAGGCCGCCGGCCTCGGTGATGCCGACGTGCAACGGATAGTCGCAGGCGTCGGCGAGACCCTGATAGGCGGCGACGGCGAGGAACACGTCCGACGCCTTGACGCTGATCTTGAACTCGCGGAAGTCGTGGTCCTCGAGAATCTTGGCATGATCGAGCGCGCTCTCGACCATCGCCTCGGGACACGGCTCGCCGTATTTCTCGAGCAGGTCCTTCTCCAGGCTGCCGGCGTTGACGCCGATGCGCATCGAGCAGCCGTGATCCTTGGCCGCCTTGACGACCTCGCGCACGCGCTCGGCCGAGCCGATGTTGCCGGGATTGATGCGCAGGCACGCCGCGCCGGCCTTGGCGGCCTCGATCGCGCGCTTGTAGTGGAAGTGGATGTCGGCGACCACCGGCACCTTGGCGGCGCGGGTGATCTCGGCGAGCGCGGCGGTCGACTCCGCGTCCGGGCACGACACCCGGACGATGTCGATGCCGACCTCCTCGAGCCGGCGGATCTGGTCGATGGTCGCTTTGGCGTCCGGGGTCGGCGTGTTGGTCATCGACTGCACGGTGATCGGCGCATCGCCGCCGACCGGCACCGAGCCGACCATGATCTGGCGGCTTTTGCGCCGTTGGATGTCGCGATAGGGCCGCACGCTCATATCCGCTCCTCAAACCGGAAAAGCCCCCAGAAAGTGCGCCGGAGCCCTTGACGAATCAAGGTCTTGTTACGGATTGACGGGGCTCGCGGGGGCGTCGCCCGTGCCGCGCTAGGGGGTGCCCGACGTCCCGGCGCGCAAGCGGTCGGCGTCGAGCGCGATGTTGCGGCGCACCGCGCCGACCGCGCCGAGCGGCGGTGCGGCGCTGCCGTCGACGAACACGTCGAGCACCCCGGCGTTGCCGGTCATCATGACGAGCCCGGCCTGGTTGGGCACCCGGTAGCTGTCGCCTGGCCGCAGCACGCGGGTCAGCAGCGGCGTGTTGCTGGCGTCGCGGATCTGCACCCAGCTTTCGCCGCGGGCCTTGATGACGACCCGCGAATCGTTGTTCTGGGCGCCGAACACGCGGCCGTCGTTGGGCACCGCGGCAACTTGAGGCACCGGTGGAATCGAGCGCTCGCCGGCGCTGCCCGAGGGCGCAACGCCAAGCGCGGTCGGATCGGGCGGCGGACCGTCCTCGG
>JACQAI010000645.1 GCA_016195115.1 Pseudomonadota bacterium | reverse complement strand
GACTCGACCTTGCCCTTGTCGCGCGGACCCTTGTACTCGATCAGCTCGATCGAGTGACCGGGCCCGCGCACGTAGGCGACCTCGATGTCGGCGCCCGCGACGCCGACGATGTGCTCAATGGTCTTGGGATCGCGTGGCGCCTTCGACGTGACCGTGAAACCAAGGCCATCGCGGAAAAAAGCCAACGTGCGTTCCAGGCTCGACACCGTGAAGCTGGTGTGGTTGGTCGACAGGATCTCGAACGCGGGCATGGCTCCTCTCGACGCAGCGCCGCCGCGGATACTATCGCGTCACGTCGACACGATCGCGCGGCGCGCGGCGCACCGGCGGTCCCTCGAACGACGGGACGCGGCTTGCGGGTAGCGCGCGGGTCGCGGGCAGCATCGGCCCCACGAAGTTGTCGAGGCGTACCCGGTCGTCGACGAAGAATGGCTTGCCGTCAGGACCCAAGTAGAGCTTGCGCTGCTCCTCAAGCGTGAACGGCCGCGAACCGATACGGCCGAACACCGCCATCTGGTGGCCGGTCTCGTCGACGCCGCGGTCGCGGTCCAGACCCTTCGACAGCGCGGTCGCCGGCTTCTCGGTCTTGTACCAGGCGATCAGCTCGGGCTTGGGCTCGGGAGAGAAGCCGTAGTAGTTCGGCTGGCTGTCGGGCGAGGTCAGTTGGATAACCTTGAGGCCGTTGCGGCCGTCGGCGACGTAGGCGAACAGCGAGGCGTTGGTGGTGCCGACGATGACGTCGCGCGCGTCGTTGAGCTGCCCGTCGGCGGTGAACTTCTGATAGACCTTGGGTTGCTCGGGGTTCTCGACGTCGACGATCGCCAGCCCTTCGGCACCCGCCGCGACGTAGGCGTAGGTCCGGGCGACGTAGACGCGCCGAGCGTCGTTGAGCGCGACGCGGCTGGTCTCGATCACGCGCGGCTTCGCCGGGTCGGTGACGTCGATGGCGACCATGCCGCCACGGTCGAGCGCGAACAGATAGCGGAACTGCACCGCGGTGGCGCGCACGTCGGACAGCGGCACGACCGCCAGCACCTTGGGCTTCAGCGGGTCGTTCATGTCGAGCACGACGACGCCGGCGTCCGCCGCGACGTAGAAGATCGTGCCCGCGATGGCCAGATGGCGCGCGCCCTTGAGCACGCCGCCCTCGTTCCAGGTCAGCGCGCGGGTGAAGAAGTTGTTGCGCGGCTCGCCGTCCTGCAGCGTGTCGACGTTCGTCGCGATCAGGCCTTCCTCGGAGTCGGTGATGAAGGCGTAGCGATAGATCGGGTGCATCTTCTGCTCCTGATTCTCGCCCGTCATCATCGGGTTGTCGTTGCGCAAGGGGCTGATCGGCTGATTGGTCGGCAGCGCGACGCAGGTGGCGTTCTTCGACGCGATGTGGGTGTCGTGGCCGAGCGGCGAGAACGGCGCCGTGATGATGCGCTCCGAGAAGCCCTTGTTGGCGACGCTGGCGACATCGTAGGCCTGCATGCCCTCGCGGCCCTCGGCGACGTAGAGATACTCGCCGCGCAGCTGCAGGCAGCCGACCCGGCCGTCGCCGTGCTCGTAGGCCTCGACGAGCTGGCGGCCGCGCGCCTGGTGCTCCTGGTACCAGTCGGGATAGGCGTAGCGGTGCAGGAAGCTGCCGATCACCGCCTGCGGCTCGTCCCACTCGGTGACGCGCACCGCCTCGAAGCCGCGCTCCTGGCCGACCCAGGCGTTGAAGCCGACGAAGTTGACGAAGTTGGTCCCGTGCAGCAGCAGCTGCGCCATGATGGCATTGTTGTCGTTGGCCTGCGACAGGTGGCAGTCGCTGCACGTCTTGGTCTCGAGCTTGCGCTCGGTGTGCGGGTAGTGCGGCGCAAACGCCTGGCTCGAATAGCCCGACGCGGCCACCGGCGGCTGCTGGATGTAGATGCGCTCGCGGTTGATGTTGGTCGACGACAGGATCAGGGCCGAGGTCGAACGGACCGGCGCGATGATGTTGCCCTTGATCGTGCCGTGGCGGCCAAGCTGGAACATCTCGTCGCGCGCGACCTGCGGGTTGTAGGTGGCGAAGTTGCGCGTCTCGCCGCCCTCGTAGCGGTGGCGTTCGGTCTTCCAATTCGCCTGGATCGGCAGGTGGCAGCCGGCGCAGCTCGTGGTCCACGACAAGTGGCAGGTGTAGCACGCCATCTCGTCGCTGGAATGCGCGAGCTGATCGTTCGGCACCCCGGGCCCCCAGGCCATCGAGGTGCCCTTCTGCATCAGCTTGGCGCGCGCCGCCTTCTCATTGTAGCGCGGATGCGTCGGGTCGACGGTGTCTTTGACCAAGGATACTTCCCACTCGAGGGTGGGATAGAGCGCCGAGCGCTGATAGAGCTTCTGCCCGCGCCATTCGAAGCGCGCGCGCCCGTCGGACGTGCGCAGCAACGACAGATCGTTGCCGCCGGGGCGCGCCGCCGGGCCGCTGGTGCGCAGGGTCGGATAGGCCCTGGCGGTGCCGTGGCAATCGGCGCAGCCGATCTCGATGGCAGCCGCGACCTCGCCGTAGATGTGGCCGTTGCCGTGGGCGTCCTGGCCAAAGTGACAGTCGACGCAGTGCATGCCGAGATCGACGTGGATCGACGACAGGTGCACGGACTTCTTGAATTTCTCCGGGTCGTCCGGCGATACGATGTTGTTGCGTTCGTCGAGCAGGTTGCCCTTGCGGTCGCGCTTGTAGATAGCGCGGAAGTTCCAGCCGTGACCGTGGTAGTCGGCGAACTGGGTATCCTTGAGCCCTGGATTGAGCTCGCTGACCTTCTCGAGGAAGCCGACGTCACCCCAGTTGCCGCGGATCGACGCTTCCTCCGGGTTGCGCTTGAGGATCGCGGCCATCTCCTCGTTTGTCGGATGCTTCTGCTTGGCCGGGAACATCTTCGGCGCATCCGACTCGTAGTCGCTCATCGTGAAGCCCAACATGCTGTTCAGGAAGATGTTGGGCTGGTGCATGTGGCAGACGATGCATTGGCTGGTCGGGATCGCCCGGGTGAAGCCGTGCTGGAGCGGGTGGCCGGGTTGATTCTTCGAGATGGTCGGATCGGCCGTGATGGTCGTGCCCTTGCTGCCGAAGCGGGCATACGGGCCGGAATGCTTGACCTCGCGGTCGTTGGCGTAGACGACGTGGCACGATGCGCAGCCCGAGCTGCGGTAGTCGCCCGGCTGATCGTTGGTGCCGAGGAACCAAGTGGTCGGATCGTTGAGCCGGGTCTTGGTGATGTTGAGCACCGGGATGGCGACGCGCAGGCCGGTGCCGGGCCCGCGGTTGGACTGCCGCAGGTCGGGCCGACCCGGCTCTTCGAGACGCTCGAGCAGGCCGAGCGAGTTGGGCAGGCCGATCTCGGGGAACTGCGTGACGATGTTGCGGCCGCCGCGCTCGAAGACGCGGAACACGTCGCCTGGCGGCACGGTCTCCCACGACGGCAGCGCATAGAGCTCGGGCAGCAAGCCGCGGTTGCGCGTCATCTCCGGCGTCGGCTTGACCGGCGCGACCAGCTTGGCCGGTTGGCCGTCGCGGGTGTAGCCCTCGCCGAGGATGTAGTTCTTGTTCGGCAGGACGCCGTTGTTGTAGGCGCCGCCGCCCCACAGCATGGCGGTGGTCGCCATCATGCTGCGCTCGGCGGCCTGGATGATCGGCAGGTGGCAGGCGCCGCAGGCTTCGCGCGCCACCCGATAGTCGCTCGGGTTGACGAAGCGGATGAACTCCGGGGCCTCGCGATTGAGCAGAGTGTAGCTGGCCGGCGGGTTGGCGCTCGAGGGATAGTGCCAGGCGCCCGGGTAGCGCGGCTGCACGTGCGCCTGGTCGAGCGCGGCGCGATAGCCGGCATCGTCGGGCTGGCTGCCCTCGGGCCGCGCGATCTGGGGGTTGCCGCCATGGCAGTCGGTGCAGCCGAGGATTACGCCGGCACTGACGTGCATGGTCGGCTCGTCGGTCTTGGTGTGGCAGGTCAGGCAGCCCATGCTCTTCATCGAGGCCTGCGCCTGATTCTGGATCGCCGGCGCCGGCGGCGCCGTCACGTAGTGGATATCGCGCGGATGCTCGCCTTCGGCGGCGTGGGCAGCCGCCGCGACGAGCAGGCAAAGGCCGAGGACGAGGCCGCGCGCCATCATCACCTCAGTAGGTCAGGATCAAGTTGGCGAGCACGGAGTAGAGATAGCGATCGCCGCCGAACAGATTGGACGCGCCGCTGACGTTGTACAGGTCCTTGAGGCCGTCGCCAGGGAACAGGATCGCGCCCGACAGCCGCATCACGATGTTGTTGGAGAATAGCGGCCGATAGCTCAGCGCGGCCGACAGGTCGTAGCCGATCTCGTTGCGGATGCCGCCCTGCTGGCGCAGCAGCTCGAGCGGCGCCGTCTCGGCGAACGCGAGATAGTTGAGGTTGGTCGACAGGCGCAGCTCGGGCGTCAGGTCGAGGTCGGCGCCGACGCCGGCGAGGAACAGGCCGGGATTGACGAAGTTGGACTGGCCCTCGTCGATCGACGAGCGCAGCGACGGCAGCACGCCGTTGCGTCCCGACAGCGCGACGCCGCCGCCGCCGATCAGCGGGATCCCTTGACGAATCCAATAACTGGTGTCGGCGCCGGCGAAGATCGGGTTCTCGCGGATCGCATCGAAGCCGGTCGCGGTGCGGTCGGTCGGCTTGGAATCGCCGCTGGCGTAGAGCCCGGACAGCCGGATGCGCACCCAGTCGAAATCGATCGAAGGCTCGGCCGCGGCGAAGAAGGCGCGGATGTCCTGGCTGCTGCTGCGCGTGCCGAGGAACGGATTGTGCTCGGTCTCGCCGAACGCGAAATAGAACGACGTCGTCAGGTTGAAGCGGCCGAAATGGCCGTCGCCGTTGTAGCCCAGGTAGTTGACGTCGTAGTTGGCGCCGCGCTGATCGCCCAGGATCGACGGCCGCACCAGGAAGCCGTTGCGGTCGTAGTGTTGGTCGTTGGCCTCGCGGTTGGAGTTGCGCGCGAAGATCACCTGCGAGGTGAACCCGACCACCGGGAGATCCTGGCGATAGAGGTTGGCGATGAAGATGTCGTCCCGGCGCAGCGGCTGGCCGAGGTCGTTGAGGCCGCTGTTGGTGTCCTTCTCGAGGCGCCGGAAGTAGGCGAGATTGTACTGCCAGCGATTGTTGTCGCGGTTGCCGAACAGCCGGAAGCCGAGCTGGACGTCCTGGAACAGGAAGCCGCGAAAGTCGCTCGAGAACGGCTGGATGCCGGCGCGCACCGAGTCGAAGTCGTAGCGATCCGACACGTTGCGCAGGTGGTAGTCGAAGAAGGCCTCCTGCAGCGAGCCGAAGGTAACGTCGCGCTCCGTGCCGCGGGCCGGATTGACGTTGAGCACCCCGCGCTCCTCGGCGTGCGCCGACTGGTAGTTGAACGCGGGGGTCAGGCGGAGCTCGAAGTCGGGCGGCTTGTAGGCGGTGTTGCCTTTGATCAGCGAGAAGGTCGCGAGGAAGCGTTGGTTGAACACCGACTGGTACGGACGGCCGAACGTGTTGAGCGTCCCGGGCGTCACGTTGGTCGCGAAGGCGGTCGGCGTCGGCACCCGGCGCGGCTCGAACAGGGTATCCGAGATCGCCTCGAAATTGAGGAAGTACTCGTTGCCGAAGATCGGCCGGTCGGCCTTGAGCACGTTCGGATTATAGGGATCGTAGGGGCGCTCGCGCCCATGCGTGATGCCGAGCGCGTCGGTGAGACGCCAGCGGTCGGGCAGCGGGATGAACTCGCGCGGCACCGTCGGCAGCGGCGGCGGCACGGCGTTGGGATCCATCGCGGGCGCGACGCGGTCGGCCTCGGGGGCGCGGCCGGGCCGCCGGCGCGGTGCGTCGTCGGCGGGCGCGCCGTCGTCCTGACCCTGGACCTGCGCGAGCTCGGCGCGACGCGGCGCCGGCGCCTCGGCGGCCGGCGCAAGCGCCGGCAGCGCGCCGAGCAGCAGCGCGAGCGCGAGCGCGCGCATGTGCGGACGGGCGGTGGTCATGGCTCAGAGACCGGCGCAGACATTGGTCGCCTGACTGTCGAGGAAGGGCTGGAACGGGCAGTTGACGTAGCGCAGGTTGCCCTGGCCGCCCGGATTGAGGGTGTCGGCGCGAATTCCGGTCGGCGCGTTGCCGATGCCGCCGCCGGCGCGCGCCGCGCCGAGGAACGAGACCATGTCGTCCTGGTCGATGCCGTCGCCCGAGACGCCGATCGCGCCGACCAGCACGCCGCCGCGATAGACCGGCACGCCGCCGGCGAAGATCTGCATGCCGTTGGCGAGCGCGGTCTTGCCGCCGGTGCCGTTCAGCGGCAGGCCGCCGGCACCGCTGAAGTTCTGCGCGCCGCCGCACTGCTGGGATGACGCCGCGCCACCCCCCGCGAGCGCCAGAACGTTGCCCGACACCAGGTCGAGCTGCAGCCCGTCGGTGAACGGGCTCCACTGGGCGAATGGCCGCGACAGCGGCCCGTTGGCGTTGGCGTCGATACCGTCGGGATAGAACGGCCGTGACAGGTTGCCGAGCGCGCGCGCCGACCACGCGATGCCATCGGCGAAGCCGTTGACGCCGAGGAACGCCGCGGTCCGCGCATTGGTGATGTAGGTCGCGACGCTGGCGCCCGCGGCGATCACCTCGGCGCCGGCGGTGGTGCGCGAGAAGAACACCGCGCTGCGCGCCTTCTGCAGCGACACATCGGTGCCGAACACCGGCGCATCCGGGGTGCGCGCCTGGCCGAGGATGTTGCCGTTGAGGTCGACGACGCTGACGGTCACTTGGGCGAAGCTGTTGAGCGGCTGGCGGATCTGTGCGCGCGCGTTGAACGCGACGCCGAGCCCCTGGACGACCAGGTTGCGCACGTCGGCAGCGGTCAGCGCCGAGCCCGCCGGGACGGTGGCGGCGGTCGGCGGGAAGCGCACCGCGCCGGTCTTGTCGACCAGCACGTAGGCCTCGACGCCCGGGTAGAGGTTCGACGGATCGCGGATGATGCCCGAGGCCGCGGTCAGGAAGGTCGTGCCGTCGAGCGTCGAACCCGAGGTGTAGTAGCCGGTGACCGCGGTCGCCGTGTAGGTGCCGGTGGATTTGACCGACGTGGCGAGCTGGCTGGAGTCGGAGTCGGTGTAGCGCAAGGTG
>JACQAI010000060.1 GCA_016195115.1 Pseudomonadota bacterium | reverse complement strand
GTGCGCATGAGCCCGTGCAGCGCGCCCGACGGCTCGTTGCGATGGACGCCGCCGAATTCGCTGAGCCGGAGCGGCAGGTCGCGCACCGAGCGCACCCGGGCGTTGAAGATCTGGATGTGGCCGGGACAGCTCATCGGCTTGAGCGCGAGCGGGCGCTCGCCGGCGACCGCGAACATGCCGGCGCCGAACTTCTCCCAGTGGCCCGAGGCCTGCCACAACGCGAGGCCGAGCAGCTGCGGCGTGCGGACCTCCTGGTAGCCGGCGCGGCGCATGCGCCGGCGGATGTGGTCCTCGATCACGTGGTAGAGGGCGAAGCCGCGCGGGTGCCAAAACACCATGCCGGGGCTGTCGTCCTGCTGATGGAACAGCGCGAGGCGATTGCCGATCGCGCGGTGGTCGTGGGCTTCCATGGGGCTTCTCCGATCGCGTGACGCGCGGACGGAGGCCGGACATGAAAAAGCCCCGTCCGTCGCCGGCGGGGCCTGGGGTTGCGCTATGGCAGCAGTGTCACCGCACGCGATCCCCCGACGGCCCGCCGCTGCGGGTGGTGGTCGTCGTGGTGCGGGTGTTCAGCCGTGCCATGGCGCGGGACGTTAGTCGCGCCGTGTGATTTTGTCGAGTCGCCAGTGCCAGCGGCCGGTCGCACGCCGACGCCGGGTGTCCGCGAAGTCGATCGTCAGCGCGAACGCGACGCCGGGCGGCATGAAGTGCCCGGTCCAGCGGCAGTAGGCGCGGGTCAGCCGATCGATCATGATGCGCGTGCCGTGACCCTCGATGGTGTCCGGCCGGCAGATCGCGAGGCTCGTCAGGGTGCGGTTGAGCAACCCGAATGCGGTGGCCGCGGGCGCCGGCTGCGCGATAGCGCGCAAGCCCGGCTCGGTCTTGTAGAGGAAGCTGCGGAACGCCATCGTGCGCGCCGTGAAGAACGGCGCGCCGGCGCCGCCGAACCAGGCCGGCAGGCGGGTTGTCGGCCGGCTCGACAACAGGCGCGCGAGATCCGGCATGGTCGCCGGGTCGAGCGGCGCGGCGGTTGCTGCGGCGCCGACCAGCGGCACGAACCATGCCGGCAACGCGTCCTCGGAGCACAGCCGATCGCCGACCCGACGCAGCAGGTAGACCTCCTCCCCGCCGCCGGGCACCGTGAGCGGCACGAGCAGCAGGCCGCCGTCGGACAGCGCGTCGAACCAGATGCGCGGCACCGTGCCGGCGCCGGCCGAGACCAGGATGCGATCGAACGGGCCGCCGGCGAGCGCGACCGCGGCGCCATCGCCGGTGACGATCGTCACGTTGGCGAGCGCACAGTGCGCCAGGCTGGCGCGGCTGGCGGCGGCGAGCGCGTGCAGCACCTCGATGCCGGTGATCGCGCCGGTGGCGCCGACCGCGTGGCCCAAGATGCCGGCGATCCAACCGCCGCCCGAGCCGATCTCGAGAATGCGCTGGCCCGGCTGCGGGTCGAGCAGCTCCAGCAGATGGAGCACGAAGCTCGGCTGCGAGCAGGTTGCCGTCGGAAGCTCCAGGAGATGGCGCACGACGCTCGGTTGTGCGCTGGTTGCCGTCGGCCGCCCGGGCGGGTCGCCGGGCCCGTAGACCAGCGGCGCGTCGACATAGATCACCGGCAGGTGGCGGGCGAGCGTCCGCGCGGTGATCGTCCGCGGCTCCGCCTCGAGTTGGGGACGGAAGCGCTGCAGGAACAGATGGCGCGGGCAGGCCATGAAACCGTCGCGCAGGGCGTCGCGGATCGGCCGTGGCGATCTGGTCGCCCAGGGCTGGGCGGCGATCAGTTGCCACAGGCGAGCTTGGTGGGCGGCGACGTCCATGTCACTCGATAGGCGCGGCTCGCCGGCGCCGCTGGACCGCGCGAAAAATTTCGTCGATTGCGGTCCGGGACGTGTCGGCTTGCGCGCATAATCGGGTGCTATGCTCGACTCGCTGCGCTCCGATCCCAGCGACGCCGCCGCGACCGAGGCGGTGGCGCGCGCGCTCCATGCCCTGACCCGCTCCGAGCTGGTGGTGCTGAAGCGGCTGGCCCAGCTGCGCGCCCGCACCGTGCCCGGCCTCGATTGGGAGGAGCTGCTGAACGAAGCGCTGCTGCGCGCGCTCGACGGCTCGCGGGTGTGGCCGCGCGAGGTGTCGCTGGTCGCCTTCCTGGCCGGCATCATGCGCAGCCTGGTCGATGGGCGCGTGACCCAGCGCCGGCGCCTGGCCGAGCGGACGCTGGCCTGTCATGCCGCGACGCTCAGCGCATCGCCCGAGGATGAGCTGCACGCGCGCCAGTGCCTGGCCGCGATCAACCGGTTCTTTGCCGACGATCCCGACGTCCTGCAGCTTCTCGCCGGTCTCGCCGACCACTATCTGGGCGGGCGCGGTAGAGGCGCGCCACCGTTGCCCCAGCACCGTCACGACGCCGCACGCAAGCGCCTCGCCCGCGCGATCCTGCGTGGCCAGCTCGATGGGTTTCTGCCATGACCGATTCCGCGGCCTCGATCACGATCACGCGCTACGCCGATCGGCGGTTCTACAATGCCGCGACCGCGCGCTACGTCAATCCCGATCAGTTGCGCCAGATGGTCGACGGCGGCGCCGTTCTGGTGATTCGCGACGCCAAGACCGGCGACGACATCACGCAAGCGGTCGTGACCGGCCTCGCGCCTCGCGCCGCGGCGGCCGATCGCTGGCGTGCCATGATCGACGCCCTCGGGGATGTCGCGCGGGACGGCGACACGGTGCCGCTCGACGGCGTGACCGATGACGCCGACGAGGTGAAGCGTTTGATCGCCTTGGGGATCGCGGCGGCCGGGGCTGCGCCGGGCGCCTGGCGCCGCACGACGTTGCCGGCGATGTGGTATCGGCGCGGCCGCCCGACCCTCGATGTGGCGTCGCCGTTCCTGATCCGGGAGCCGCCGCCGACCGCCGCTGCCGCCACGAAATCCGAGCCCGAGCCGCCGTCGGATGCCGGCTCGACGATTCCGGGGCCCCGACACGAGGCAGCCTCGCGCGACTGAGCGTCAGTGCGCCTCCAGAAGCGCGCCCAGCGCTGCCATCGAGCGCGCGATGCTACGGGCGCCGGCCCGCCGCAGGGTCGAGGCATGGCCGAGCCGGCAATGCGCGCCGCCGGTGAAGCCGATCGCCGTCATGCCGGCGGCGACCGCCCCCGCGATGCCCGGCACGCTGTCCTCGATCACGACGCAGGCGGCGGGCGGCGCGCCCATCCGCGCGGCCGCGTGCAGGAACAGATCGGGGGCGGGCTTGCCGCGTGCCACCATCGCGGCGCTGAACAGCGCGCTTTCGAAGCGGTCGAGCAGGCCGACGCAGCCCAGGCTGTGGCGGATGCGCGCCGGGCTCGAGCTCGATGCCACGCACATGCGGGTACCGGCGAGCGCGTCCAACACGGCGACGGCGCCCGGCATCGCGGTCAGCTCGCGTTCGAAGGCGGCGCGTCGCCGGACGGCGAGCAGGTCGTCGAGCCCGGCCGGCAACGGGCGGCCGTAACGGGTTCCGAGGTCGGCGCACATGTCCGCGCTGCTCTTGCCCACGAACTTGACGATATCGGCGGTCTCGAGTGGAAAGCCGAGCTCGGTCAGGCATTCGGCGACGACCCGGCAGGCGATCATCTCGCTGTCGACCAGCACGCCGTCGCAATCGAAGATGATCAGGTCCGGGGCCACGGCGCATCGTCCCGGGCGGCGGAACGTCTGGCAATCTCGCGTCGCTCTATCGGACGCTCGCGCCCGTCACGTCGAGGGCCTGGGCGGCGCCGGCGCGAGGCCGTCGCGCAGGCACAGTCGCGTCGGATCGAAGCCCGGGTGGCTGGTCATGTCGTGCAGCAGGGGGGCGTCGGCCGACACCGTGCAGCAGCGTTCGCGCTCGAGCACGCGCAACATCTCGCCCGGTTCGAAGATCGGCGTGGTCACCAGGCAGGCGCCGACGCGCGGCGCAGCCAGGAGCGTGGCCACGCTCGCGGCCTGGTGGAACGGCCAGGCGCTGAAATAGCGGTCGCCGCGCTGGACGCCGAGCTGCGCCGCGGTGGCGGCGGCGTCGCGCAGCAGGCCGGCGTGCGACGGCATCGCGCCGTCGTCGAGCAGCACGGTATCGTTGGGCCGGACCCCGGCGGCGGCGCGCTCGACCGCGTCGCGATCGACCAGCGAGCCCGCGTGCGCCTGGCCCATGAACATGCCGTAGCTCAACGCGCCGCGCGGCACGGCACGGCCGAGCACCGCGACGGTGTGGAGCCTGGGCAAAACAGTGCCCGGCAGAGCGCTTTCGATCGCCGGCTCGATCGCACACAGGGCGGCGATGACGTCGATCCGGTCGAACAGCCGGTCGACCGTGGCGAGCAGGACGCTGTCGCTCTGCCGCAGCCGGCGCTCGAGCGCGGCGGCCGCGATGGTCGGATCGACGGGCACCGCCACGGCGCCGATCAACGCATTGGCGTAGAACAAGGTCAGCCAGGTCGCCGAGTTGCCCATGCAGATCGCGACGCGGTCGCCGCGACGGACGCCGTGCGCGAGCAGCGCTGCCGCGGTGCGGCGCACGGCATCGGTCAGCTCGCGATAGGTCAGGCGCACGCCGTCGCACACGAGGGCGTCCTGATCGGGCCAGCGCGTCGCCGCGCGCGTCAGCGCGGCGCCGATGGTCGGCGCGCCGTCGGACTGGGGTTCGGTCGTCATCGACTCAAACAGGCCGTGCCCGCCCCGGCGCTGTCAAGAATCCCGGCTTCGGTGGCGTGGCCGACCCATTGGCCTTAGGCTTGGCGGCGCGGAGGGGAGGCCATGGCAGCGAGCGACGGGGGACTGGATCGACGCGCGTTCTTGACCGGAGCCGCAGCGACCGCCGCCGCCGGCCTGGCGCCGTGGCGCGCACCACGGGCGGCCGACGACGCCAAGCCGGCGCCAGGTGGCGAGTGGGCTTACCGCGCCGCCGCGACCGTGGTGGCGGCGCTGGCCGAGCGCCGCGTCTCGGCGCTCGAGTTGGCCGACCTCGCGATCGCGCGCATCGAGGCGCTCGACAAGGCCCTCAACGCCGTCGTGGTGCGCGATTTCGAGCGCGCGCGCGCCGCCGCCCGCGCCGCCGACACGGCGTTGGCGCGCGGCGAGCGGCGTCCGTTGCTCGGCCTGCCGATGACGGTCAAGGAGCAGTTCGGCGTCGCCGGCCTGGCGACGACGTGGGGCAACCCGCGGTTCAGGGGTTGGCAGCCGAGCGCCGATTCGCTGGCGGTCGCGCGGCTCAAGGCCGCAGGTGCGGTCATCCTCGGCAAGACCAACGTGCCGTTCATGCTCAGCGACTGGCAGAGCTACAACGACATCTACGGCACGACCAACAATCCGTGGGACGTCAAGTGCACCCCGGGCGGCTCCTCGGGCGGCTCCGCGGCGGCGCTCGCCGCCGGATTCGTGGCGCTCGAGCTCGGCTCCGACATCGGCGGCTCGCTGCGCGCGCCGGCGCATTTTTGCGGCGTGTTCGCCCACAAGCCGAGCCTCGATCTGGTGCCGGCGCGCGGCGCCGGCCCGCCGCAGACGCCGGCGGGGCCGGTGCGCGGCGATCTCGCGGTGACCGGCCCGATGGCGCGCAGCGCCGGCGATCTCGCGCTCGCGCTCGACGTGCTGGCGGGACCCGACGAGCTCGCCGAAGGCATCGCGTACAAGCTGGCGCTGCCGGCGCCGCGGCACACCACGCTGGCGCCGTTCCGGGCGCTGCTGATCGACAGCCACCCGCTGTTCCCGTCGAGCGCCAGCGTGCGCGCCGCACTCGAGCGCCTGGGCGGACGGCTTGACAAGGCCGGCGTGCGGATGGCGCGCGCCAGCCCGCATCTGCCCGACCTGACCGAGACGGCGCGCGTCTACGTCCAGCTGCTCGCCTCGGCATACAGCGCCAATCCGTCGAACGAGGAGTTCCAGCGCGCCGAGACCGCGGCGAAGGGGTTGCCGCCCGACGACGAGAGCCTCGCGGCGTTCCGCCTGCGCGGCTTCGCCGGCAGCCATCGCGAGTGGGTGTTGGCGAGCCGCGCGCGCGGCCGGTTGCGCGGGCCGTGGCGCGAGCTGTTCGAGGAGTTCGACGTCGTGCTGTGCCCGGCCATGCCGACGCCGGCGTTTCCCCACGACCACGAGCGCGACCAGCGTCTGCGGCGGCTCGAGGTCGACGGCAGGAAGCTGCCCTATCGCGACCAGATCGTGTGGGCAAGCATCGCGACCCTGCTCGGCCTGCCGGCGACCGTGGTGCCGATCGACCGCGGCGACTCCGCCCTGCCGATCGGCGTCCAGATTATCGGCCCCTATCTCGAGGATCGCACGACGATCATGTTTGCGCAGCTGATCGAGCGCGAGTTCGGCGGGTTCGTCGCACCGCAGCTCTAGCGGCGTCTCGGCCGCGCGCCCTCGTCGCCAATCCGGTCAGCTGCCGAGCGCCGGCGGCATGCGCTCGGCTTGGGGCGGCAGGAAGCGGTCGGTGTAGACCTTGTCGAGCGGCAGCGGTGTCTTGATGCCGTAGCTGTCGAGCACCGCGCGCACGGTCGCGCGCATGCGCTCGGGCTGAACGGTGCCGAGCCCGTTGGCGATCGCGAACGGCGTCAGGGTGACGCTCCGGTGCGCCAGCAGCAGGCGCTCGCGCTCGATGTCGAGATTGAGCAGCGCGTCGCGGCTCTTCAGGCTGGCGACCGAGGCGCGTGGATCGGCGATCGCGTCCTTGAGCCCGCGGTTGGCGGCGCGCACCATCGCGGCGACGGTCTTGGGATTGGCCTCGGCGAAGGCGACCGACGTCCGCAGCGCGGTGCCGTAGATGTCGAGCCCGTAGTCCTTGTAGAGCAGGGTGACGATGTCATCCTCCTTGACCCCGAGCTCGCGGATGCTCATCACGCTCGAGGTCGTGAAGCCGGCGACCGCCGCGACGTCGCCGCGCACCAGCATGGGCTCGCGCAGCTGGCCGCTCACGGTCTGCCACTTTATGGTCGCGCCGTTGATGCCGGCGGCCTGGGCGAAGGCGTCGAACATCAGCCGGCCGGCGCTCGCGGCAGCGGCGGCCAGCGTCTTGCCTTCGAGGTCCTTGGGCACGCGGATGAGGCTGCGCTTGAGCGCGATCACGGCCAGCGGCGAGCTGTCGCCGGTGACGTAGACCGCGATCAGCTCCTGGCCGGGATGCTCGACGTTGTACTTGATCAGCGCGCTCGGATCGCCCCAGCCGAACTGGTAGGTGCCCGACGCCACGCGGGCGACCGCCTCGGTCGAGCCCGAGCCGCGGTCGATCGTGACGTTGAGCCCCTCGGCCTTGTAGTAGCCGCGCTCGGCCGGCAGGGTGAAGACCGACTGCGGCCCCTGGAACGCCCAGTCGAGGGTCAGCTTGACGTCGGCGCGTTCGATCTGGGCGGCGGCGGCGTCAGCCCACAGCGCGACGATCAGGGTGAGAGCGATCCGGCGCATCGCGCGTCTCCTTGGCCAGCTCGGCCATCACGTTGGCGATGATGCGCGGGCCGATGCCGCCTGCCAAGGTCATGATCGATTCCGGATGGAACTGCACCGCCGCGACCGGCAGCTCGGTGTGCTCGATCGCCATGATGACGTCGTCCTCGGCGGTCGCGGTCGCGCGCAGCACCGCCGGCAGGCGATCGGCGCGCGCGTACAGCGAGTGATAGCGCCCGACCGTGAAGCTTGCCGGCAAGCCGCGCAACAGCCGCGATTGGGGATCGTGCACCGTCACGGTGCCGGGCTTGCCGTGGCGCGGCTCGGGCATGACGTCGAGGGCGCCGCCGAAGGCCTCGACGATGCCCTGCAGCCCGAGGCACACGCCGAACACCGGCAGGCCGCGCGCCACCGCGGCGCGCACGATGTCGGGCACGCCGAACTCGGCCGGGCGGCCGGGCCCGGGCGACAGCACCACCAGGTCCCAACCGGCGTCGAGCTGGGCCGCGGCGAAGCGGTGGCGCAGCACCGTGACGGCGGCCCCGGTCGCCTCGATGTAGCCGGCCAGCGTGTGGACGAACGAATCCTCGCAGTCGACCAGCAGCACGCGCTTGCCGTCGCCCGAGCGCGCCGGCGCGGCGAAGGCGTCCGGCGCGGCGTCCGGTGCGGCGAGCGCTGCCTTTGCCAACGCGATCGTCTTGAGCGACGCCGCTGCCTTGACGTGGGTCTCGCGCTCCTCGTCCTCGGGCACCGAGTCGGCGAGCAGGGTGGCGCCGACGCGGACGTCGGCGACGCCGTCCTTGAGCTGGATGGTCCGCAAGGTCAAGCCGGTGTTGACGCTGCCGTTGAAGCCGAGGCAGCCGACCGCGCCGCCGTACCAGCGGCGCGGCGTCTTCTCGACCGCCTCGATGAAGGCGATCGCGGCGCGCTTGGGCGCGCCCGTCACCGTGACCGCCCAGGCGTGAGACAAAAACGCGTCGAGCCCGTCGGCGCCGTCGCGCAGCTCGCCTTCGACATGATCGACCGTGTGGATCAGATGGCTGTAGAGCTCGATCTGGCGTCGGCCGATCACGCGCACCGAGCCGGGCTTGCAAACGCGCGATTTGTCGTTGCGGTCGACGTCGGTGCACATGGTGAGCTCGGCTTCGTCCTTGCGCGAGCTCAGGAGGGTGAGGATGCGCTCGGCGTCCTCGAGCGCGTCGCGGCCGCGCGCGATGGTGCCGCTGATCGGGCAGGTCTCGACCCGCGTGCCCTCGACGCGCACGAACATCTCGGGCGACGCGCCGATCAGATAGTCGCCGCCCAGGTTGAGGAGGAAGCCGTAGGGGCTGGGGTTGATCCGGCGCAAGGTCTCGAACAGCACCGACGGCGGTGCGGTGCACGGCTCGTAGAAGCTCTGGCCGGGCACCACCTCGAACAGGTCGCCGCGGCCGAAATAGGGCAGCGCCTGGCGCACCAGGTCGGCATAGCCGCCGGGCGGATAGTCGGAGCTGCGTTCCGGCGCGGCGCGCGCACCTGCCGGATCGAAGCTGGCGCCGCCGCCCGCCAGGTCCGCCGTGGTGCCGGCTTCGGTCGTGAACGTGTAGTCGAGCCGCACCGCCTGCTGGCGCTGGTTGTCGACCAGCACCAGCGCATCGGGCACGAACGCGACGAGGTCGCGTTGATCGGCCGGCCGCGGCTTGGCCAGCGCCATCGGTTCGAACTGGTAGACCAGGTCGTAGCCGAACGCGCCGTAGAGGCCGAGATGGGCGTCGGCAGCGGCGGCGAAGTGCGCGATCACGGCGCGCACCACCGAGAACGCCGAGGGCTGCCGGCTGCGCTCGGACTCCGCGAAGCCGGGCGCGGCGGCGTGCACGCGGCCGGCGACGCGCTCGGCCGTGACGGTCAACTGGGCGACGTGCGGATGGCCATCGAGCACGCGCTGCAATCCGGGCAGCAGCACCGCGCCGCGCGGATTGAGCGCCGTGAGGCTGAATTCGTCGCCGCGCGTCGCGAGCTCGAGCGGCGGGTCGAAGAACGCCATGCTCCAACGCTTGTAGCGGCCGGGAAACTCGTAGGAGCTCGAGAAAAGCCCGCCGCGCTGGCGGTCGAGCCGTTGGGCGATGCCGTCGAGCGCATCCGCGAAGGGCAGTTCGGCGGTCCGGCGCGCCACGCGCACGCCGCCGGCGGTCACATAGTCGATGTCGTCGAACATGGGAGGCACATCCTGATGTCCAGCCGCGAGCGGCTGGAGGGGCGAAAGGGCCCGCGGGCCCGGCGACTTAGTCAGTCGCGCGCCACCATCGACCCCAGATGCGGGGCAAGATCGAGGACTGGGTGCCGGTCGTCATCGGCCGCGACAGTGCCAGCGGCGGCGGCAGGCGGTCAAGTCGCTTTCAGGTCTCACGTCGGACGAAGAGACTTTAGGGTGCGGGAGCCAGCTCCAGACGCCGTTCGATCCGGTCAAGCCGAACTTCCATGCGGTCCATGCGCGCCGATTGACCCGCGACCTGGACTACCAGCGCGGTCATTCGATGCTTGAGATCCTGCATGTCAACTATAAGGCGGTCTACTTTCTCGTCTAGCCGCCGCAAGTACTGCAGAACCAGATTGTCAGGCGCGTCCGTCATTGCAAGAATGAAAATAGTGTGCCGCGGACCCAATGTCGAGCAGGCTCGGCAGCCCCGGTTTATTGCTTCATCACTCCATTCTGGCGATCACGAGCAAGGGACGAAGGCGGTCGACGCAAGGCGGACGAGCGCGGCCATGGTATAAGGCTCCCTGAACCGGCGGATGCCGGGGGGAATAAAGCTTTTGGCCCGGCCGTTTGCGTGCGGAGGCCGTATCAGGGGGGCGACATCATGACGGACCAGGCCCTGAAGGTGACGGGCGGCTCGCGTCTGGCCAGCCGGGTTGCGGCGATCGGCGTCGGGCTGGCGGCGATCGCGCTCATCATGCTGGTGATCGCGCCGCTCGGCTGGCGCGCCGGCTGGTGGCATTTCAGCGTGTCGTTCCAGTACTTCCTGACATGGGGCGCCTACGTCGGCGCCGCTGCGGCGGTGATCTCGCTGATCGCGATCGTCGCGGCATTGGTCGCCGGCGGCCGGCGCAGCGTGGTGTTGGGCGCCGTCGGGCTGATCGCCGGCGCCGTGATCGCCTACGTGCCGTGGAGCTACCGCCAGGTCACCTACGTGCTGCCGCGCATCCACGACATCACCACGGACACCGCCAACCCGCCGACCTTCAGCGCGGTGCTGCCGCTGCGCCAGGCCGAGAAGGCGAGCCCGGTGGCCTACGAGGGCGACAAGGTCGCCGCCGATCAGAAGCGCGCCTATCCCGACATCGCGCCGGTGACCACGGCGCTGGCGCCGGCCGAGGCGTTCAACCGCGCGCTCGACAGCGCCAAGGCGCTCGGCTGGACGATTGTCGCCAGCGAGCCGGCGCAGGGCCGCATCGAGGCGTCGCAGTCGAGCTTCTGGTTCGGCTTCACCGACGACGTGGTGATCCGCGTCGTGGCGCGGGCCGACGGCCAGCCGGGCAGCCGCATCGACATCCGCTCGGTCAGCCGCCAGGGTCGCCACGATTTCGGCGTCAACGCCGCGCGTATCCGCGCCTACACCGCCAAGCTGAAGCAGCAGCCGGGCATCTGACGGTCGCGCGCCGCGCGGCGCCGGACCCATCGGGCCCTCGAGCGCCCGCCGGCAACGGACCCACCTGTGACGACGGTCACAGCGCCCAGCTGCGAAACTCGTCATAGATAAAATGACACAGCGGAGGTCAGAATGACCTTTCCAGCCATCACCTACGGCTCACTGACCCAGTATTTCCACAACGCCGCGCTCGGCCACACCGCGGCGATCAGCCCCAGCCAGATCTCGAGCGCGTTGAGCGCCATCTTGGGCGGCGGCTCGACCCGCAGCGGCGGCTTCAATTTCGGCGTCAGCCCGCTCCAGCAGTCGGTTAGCGCCAGCCTGAGCGCGGCCCGCAGCGCGGCGACCACCGCCTCGACCAACGCGGCGCGCTTCGACAGCGTCAACGACGGCCTGACGCAGCTCGGCCAGATCGTCGGTACGCTGGCGCCGTCCAACACCGGCAGCCCGTTCGGCGATGCCACGACCCTGCCACCGGTCGGCTCGACGCTGCTGCCCGACACGTTGCAGGGCAATATCGATCGTGCGCAACGCGCCCTGACCCTGCCGGCCGGCGGCCAGGCGCAGGAGCGCACCGCGGCGCAGGTTCGCTTCAATGCGTTGCGCGACCAGGCCCAGCAGCTGATCGGCAATCTCCAGACCTTGCATCTCACCGACGCCAACCGGCAGCACGCGCTCGACACCGCAGTGGCCGATCTGCGCTCGGCGTTGGCGGACAGCTTCGTCGATCCGCACCGCGTCCGCGCGCTGACGTTCAGCGCCGCGACCACGGGCAGCGCGACCTCGGGGGGCACTTTCGACGCTTCGGTGCAGGGCAATCCGACGGGCAACGGCGCGCCGGTCGGACGCGCCAGCGCGCGCGCCGCGGTCGATCGTCTAGGGCAGGCGGTGAGTGCCGCACGGCAGGCGCTGGCGCCGGACCGCGCGCTCGCCCATCAGCAGGTTGCGTCGGCGCAGACGCTGGTCGGCCAGTTCACCCAACTGCAGTCGCAAGCCGGTAACGGCAGCTTCTCGCTGGGCAGATTCAACCCGGCATCGCTGTTCCAGTTCCCGTCGAGCGGCCTGCTCAACCTGTTCGCCTGAGCACACGCCAAGCGCCGCTCACACGTTGAAGCGGAACAGGAAGAGGTCGCCGTCGCGCACGACGTAGTCGCGACCCTCCAGGCGCATCTTGCCGGCGTCCTTGGCGCCTTGCTCGCCGCCGCACGCGACGTAGTCGTCGTAGGCGATCGTCTCGGCGCGGATGAAGCCCTTTTCGAAATCGGTGTGGATCACGCCGGCGGCTTCCGGCGCCTTGGCGCCGCGCCGCACCGTCCAGGCGCGGGCCTCTTTCGGCCCGGCGGTGAAGAACGTGACGAGATCGAGCAGCCGGTAACCGGCGCGGATCACGCGCGCCAATCCGGTCTCCTCGAGCCCGAGCGACTGCAGGTACTCCAGGCGCTCGGCCTCGCTGCCGAGCTGGGCGACCTCGGCCTCGATCGCCGCGGAGATGACCACGGCCGCCGCGCCTTCCGCGGCGGCGCGGGCCTCGACCGCGCGGGACAGCGCGTTGCCGGCCGCCGCGTCGGACTCGTCGACGTTGCAGACATAGAGCACCGGCTTCGCGGTCAGCAGCTGCAGCGACTTGACCGCGGGCTTGAGCGTGTCGGGGAAGCTGAGCGTGCGCGCCGGCTTGCCGTCGCGTAGCCCGACGAGGATCGGGCTCACGACCTCGAGCAGCTGGATCGCCTCCTTGTCGGCGCCGCGCGCGCGCTTGGTCAGCGCCACCTCGCGCTTCTCCAGGCTGTCGAGGTCGGCCAGCATCAGCTCGGTGTCGACCGTCTCGGCATCGCGCACCGGATCAACCGACTCCTCGACGTGGGTGACGTCGCCGCTGGTGAAGCAGCGCAGCACGTGGATGATCGCGTCGACCTCGCGGATGTTGGCGAGGAACTGGTTGCCCAGGCCCTCGCCACGCGAGGCGCCGCGCACCAATCCGGCGATGTCGACGAACTCGAGCTGGGTCGGCACCACCTGGGCCGGCTTGGCGATGGTCGCGATGCGGTCGAGGCGCGGATCGGGCACCGCGACGCGGCCGACGTTGGGCTCGATGGTGCAGAACGGATAGTTGGCGGCCTGTGCCGCAATCGTCGCGGTCAGCGCGTTGAACAGGGTCGACTTGCCGACGTTGGGCAGCCCGACGATGCCGCAGTTGAAGCCCATTTACACGATCCTGTTGTTGGCGGTGCGCGCAGCGTCGATGTGGCGGCGGCCTACTTCGTCCGCCGCGCCGCAAGAATCAGACCGTCGACCGCGGCGTCGAACTTGTCCTGCCAGCTCGCCTCGGCGAGCGGGCGCGCCAGACCGACCAGCACGCCGTGCAGGATCTCCAGGTCGACGATCCGGCTGCCGCCGTCGGGCAGCGCCTCGAACGACCAGACGTGGCTCGAGCGGATGCCGCCCTGATCCTTCCACCAGCTGACGGACTGACCCGGCGCGACGGCGCCGACGGTCTCGGTCGAGCTGACGCGCCGGAGCATGAGGCCGAGGTCGAGCGTCTGCTCGAAGCGCGCGCCGACCTGCCAGCCCGGCGCGTCCAGCCAGTGCGTCTCGACGACCAGCGGCGCCGCCCAGCTCGGCCAGGCCTCGAGCCGCTCCCAGGCCGCCCACAGCCGCGCCGGCGGCAGGTCGGTGTCGCGCGTCGCCAGCAGCACCACGGTCTGCCACGACGGCGTCGTCAGGCCGATCGGCTGCATGCCGGCAATCACCGCGGGATGCCGCAGCACCGCCGGCTCGGGCTTGCCGCCGAGCACGATGGCGAGGAAGGCGCCCAACAGGATGACGAGCAGCGACGCCAGCAGCGCGGGCTTACGCATGCCCGGCCCCCGGCGGCGCCGAGTCCGGCACGGCGTCGGGCGGCGCCGGTTTGGGCGGCGGCGCGGTCAACACCGCGACCTTGTTGGCGAAGGCGTGCTCGTCGGCGCTGACCAAGAGCGCGGCGGCCTCGGAAATCGTCTCGAGCAGCGGCTCGAGCCAGGCGCGCTCGTCGGCGGTGAAGTCGCTCAGCACGTGACCCAGCACCAGACCCTTGTCGCCGGGATGGCCGATGCCGAGGCGCACGCGCCGATAGTCCGGGCCGATGTCGGCGTCGAGCGAGCGCAGGCCGTTGTGGCCGCCGTTGCCGCCGCCGCGCTTGGTGCGCAGCTTGCCGGGCGCGAGGTCGAGGTCGTCATGAATCACGATGACGTGGTCGGGCTCGAGCTTGAGCCAGCGCATCAGCGCGCCGACCGCGCTGCCTGATTCGTTCATGAACGTGGTCGGCTTGAACGCGATGACACGCTCCGGGCCGAGCACGCCGTCGCTCGCCAGGCCGTTGAACGTGACGCGGCGCCAGGCAGCGAAGCCATGGCGGCCGACGATGCGGTCGACCGCCATGAAGCCGATGTTGTGCCGGTTCGCGGCATAGCCCGGCCCGGGATTGCCGAGTCCGACCAAGAGCCACATCGCTCGACCGCCGGCGGCGCGCGGGCGCGCGCCGCGCCCGCGCGGCTACGACCGGTCCCGGCCGCCGCGGCCTGGCCGGCCCGCCGGCGCCTCGGGCTTGGC
>JACQAI010000644.1 GCA_016195115.1 Pseudomonadota bacterium | reverse complement strand
CACGAGCGCGAGCGCCCAGAATGGAAATCCCGTTACGACGTCGAGCGTCAGCTTGCCGGGGCCGCCGGATAGCAGCACGGGCTCGAGTGCCGGCTCGGCGTAGGTGAAGGCGAGCGCGCCGATCAGACCGCCGCCGAGGGTGAGCCAGGCATCCTTGTAGCCAGCGCCAATTTGCGCTGCGACCGTCCCCGGGCAGGCGCCGGCCAGCGTGATGCCGATTCCCAGCAGCACCCCGCCCAGCAGATCGGCGCCCACCAGCGTCGCCTTGGGGTATAGGCTGGTCGCTCCCAGCCCATGCAGCAGCGCAAGCAGCGCCAGTCCCGTCGCGACCGCGCTCAGGAACACCTTGAGCATGATGAAATTCCGCAGTTGCATCTGGCCAACGATCACGCCGGGCTCGAACACGCGCGACTTCTCCAACGCGATGCCGAACAGCGTACCCATCGCAAGCCCAACAACGACGGCAATCGCGAGCGACATTGTCGGCTCCTCCCGGGTCAGAGTCGCTTGAGGATGAAGGCCGTGGCGATGCCGCCGAGGAACATGGCCGCGACGGCGATGAAGGAGCCGATCGCGAGCTGCGCCATCCCCGAGATGCCGTGGCCGCTGGTGCAGCCGTCGGCGATGCGGGCACCGAGCAGCATCACGAACCCACCACCGAACGCCAGGAAGAAGCGGGCGATCCGACTCTTGGTGCCGAGCGCGGTCGCCCATATCGGCGACATCCCGCTGCGGCGCGTCCCCGAAAGGCGCGCCGAGAGGGCGGCGCCGAGCACGATGCCGATCACCAATGCGACCTGCCACCAGTTCTTGGCGCCATCGAGATGCTTGGCGGCATAGTCGATGGCGCGGATCGACGGGTCGATCCAGCTCGCCGCGCGGGCGCTCACCGTGACGTAGGACGACGAGGTACCGAGCGCCGTGCCGATCAGGAGGAACGCCGGAAGCTGGAGCACGCCGATCGTGATGCCGGCGGCGTAGGGTGACCATGCGACGGCGCGCGGAGAAAGCATGACGGCATCCTCGGGGCAATCGTGACGAACCCTAGAGTGCCCTGCCGCGGACGTGATTGATCCAGATCAAGGCTGCGAGCGCCGTCGTCTACTGGGTCGAGTCGCTGTGCCGACCCTCGGGCTCGAGGCGACGTTCACTTGACGCAGATCAAAGGAGATCGCCGCGCCGGAATGCAGGTTGGCTTCGGGTACAGGCCTCCAGGGGATCCACAGAGATGCGAAGACTGGCGCTGGCGACGGTGATCATCGGTGTTCTGGCGGCGTGCGACAGCGGGCGCGAGCCATCGTCGCCAAGTGCAGAGACGCCGCTTAGCGCCCCGTTTCGGACGAGGAGCGATCAGAGCCTCGCCGAGGTCACAGGGCTGAACGCAGCCGACCGGGTGTTCTTTGGGTTTGACAGCAGCGCGCTCGAGGCGTCCGGGACCGCAGTGCTCCAGCGCCAGGCGGATTGGATGCAGGGGCATCCCAAGGTTCTATTCATGCTCGCGGGTCACGCCGATGAACGCGGGACGCGCGAATACAATCTCGCTTTGGGCTCACAGCGCGCCGCAACCGTCCGCGACTACTTGGTTGCTCTCGGGGTTGCCCCTGGCCGCTTCAAGCTGACGAGCTATGGCAAGGAGCGACCGGCGGTTGTCGGCTCGACCCAGGCAGCATGGTCCCTCAATCGGCGCGTAGAAACCCTGATCGACGAGTAGAGGCAATGTCCACTCCAGCGATCGTCATCGCCGCCCTGCTTCTGGTCGGCGTCTCGGGTGCCTCCACGGTGGCCGCGGAAATCGATGTCAATATCGGCGAGAGCATCGCCAGGAGAAACTGCGCCGCGTGCCATACCGTGGGGCCGACGCAAGTTCACGAGCTGCCGCCGACCTTCTTCGAGCTGGCGCAGAACCTGGCGACGACCGAAGCATCGCTCGAGTTTCTGCTCACCCATCCTCATGACGTTATGCCGAATCTGACGATGGGCGCCGACGAACGAGCGGAGATCATCGCCTACATCATGAGTTTGCGCCAGCGAGCGCGATGACTCGACGCCGCGCGCGGGAGTGCCTCAAGCGGCTTCGGCGACGTCGTCGAGGGCGTCAGCGTTCGGCTCACGGTCTCGACAGATGGGTGGCATCCGCGCCCTCCATCAGGATCGGTGCCCCGGCCACGAATTGCACCGGCGTCGCGACGGCCGCGAGCGGGCCCAGCTCCGCCTGGTCGACCTCGGCGCGATAGGTCGGGCGCGGGGATCGGTACGTCGCCCCGGCCGGCGCCGCCACGGGCACCAACGGGGTTACCGTACCGGCCGTCGATCGCGTCATTGCCGCCAAGTCGCCCTTCGTCACGTCGAGGGTTGCGACGCTACGGCGATTCAGCGGCGAGATTTGGTTCGGAATTGTATCTATTGCCCCGCGTGACGCGCGGCCGGCCAAGACCGGCAAGGAGATTCCCGCCGCAGCGCGCTTTGGCCGTGTTTTGATGCGGGTTCAGGATGCGGGTGCCGCTCCCGATGACGTGACCAACCGGCAGCGCTCCGAGGCCAGCGCGTCGAGCCCTTCGAGCAGCGCGTCGACGTCAGCATCAGTGCTGTAGGGGGCCAAGCTTGCGCGCGCGACGCCGGTCAAGCCGAATGCGGCAACCAAAGGCTGCGCGCAGTGGTATCCGGCGCGCAGCGCGACACCGTGCCGTCGGTCGAGCGCTCGGCAGACCTCGGTCGGATCGATGCCAGCGATGTCGAACGATACCACCCCGATCCGCTCGCAGAGGTCCAGGGGACCGACCACGCGCACCCCGGGAAGCTCGGCAAGACGTGCGAGAACCCGCTGCGTCAGGCGACGCTCGTGGCGCTGGGCACCGTCCCAATCGAGGCGCGCCATCCACTCGAGCGCGGCGCCGAGCCCGATCGCCGGCCCGATGGGCGGCGTGCCGGCTTCCAAGCGTCGCGGCGGGTCGGCATAGTCGACCGCCTCCGCGGTGACGCGTCGGATCATCTGGCCACCGGTCATGAAGGGCGGCATGGTCGCGAGCAGCTCGGCCTTGCCCCACAGCACGCCGATCCCGGTCGGGCCGTAGCACTTGTGGCCGGAGAACACGTAGAAATCGATGCCGAGCGCCTGGACGTCGATGGCGCCATGGGGCAGACGCTGCGCGCCGTCCAGCATGACCTTGGCGCCGACCGCGCGCGCCGCCGCGACCACCCGATCGACGTCGGTCAGCGCGCCCGTCACGTTAGAGCAGTGCGTCAGGGCGACGAGTCGGCACCGTGGGCGCAGGGTCTCTTCCAGTCGATCGAGATCGAGCCGACCGTCTTGTGTCATCGGCAAGGTTCGCAGGACGACGCCGCGGCGCTCCGCGAGCTGGCGCCAGGGCAGCAGGTTGCTGTGGTGCTCGAGCTGCGAGATCAGAACCTCGTCGCCCTCTTGCAGAAGCGCGCCGAACGAATGCGCGAGTAGATTGATCGCCGAGGTCGTGCCGTAGGTGAACACGACCTCGGCGGGTGATTGTGCGTGGATGAAACGCGCGACCGCGGCGCGCGCGGACTCATAGGCGGCAAGTGCGCCGCAAGCTAGCCGGTAGACCCCGCCATGCACGTTTGCGCGCAGCTCACGATCGAACAGCCCCATGGCATCGAGCACGACCGTCGGGATTTGCGCGATGGCGGCATTGTCCAGATAGTGCAGGCCGGGGTCGGACAGGATTGGGAACTCGGCTCGAACCGAGGCCGCGTCGAAGGCCCTTGAGGGTTGTCCGTGGCGCGCCATGAACTCAGTCCTGCCCTCCGCTTTCCGGTCGCCGCGTCCCTAGGGCACGCCGATATCGGGGCCAGTCCCTTCGTCGACGATGCCGGGCTCGTCGACCTCGAACTTGTCGGTCTCGTCGACCACCTCGAACCAGCCGTAGCGTCGGCTGAGGCGGCTGCCCTT
>JACQAI010000621.1 GCA_016195115.1 Pseudomonadota bacterium | reverse complement strand
CCGGCGGCGCCCTGCAGCTTGCCGCAGCGACGGTCGGCGGCGGGCTCGCGATCGACGCAACCGGCGGCACCACGCTCGCGACGCTGGTGTCGACCGCGGGGGCGATCTCGTTCACCGGGTCGCTGACGCTCGGCGCCGCCGTCACCTTGAACACCACCGCGGGCGGCGCGCTGGGCAGCGCCATCACCCTGGGCGCGGTCCTGGGCGGCGGCCAGTCCCTGACCCTGAATGCCGGCGGCGTCGGCGACATCGCGCTCCAGACCGTCGGCACGGCGGGTGCGCCGCTCGCCGCCGTGACGATCACGAACGCGCGCAACGTCACCGGTAGCGGCCTGATCGCAACCAACGGCTTGACACAGAGCGCCGGGACGGGCACCACGAACTTTGGCGGCGCCGGCGTCAGCGCCACCGGTGCCGTCGCCCTGACCACCGGGGTGATCGCGGGCGTCTACAATGTCGGGAGCTTCACCGTGACGAGCAGCCAGACCGTCGCGACCGGCAGCGTCGGCGGCGTCAGCGGTACCGCCGCCGCCGCCCTCGCCAGCGCGCCCGGCGCGACCGGCACACAGACGTTCAACGGCTGCACGATCGGGACCGTTTGCAGCTCACCCGCGGCTGCCGCCACCCCGATCGTGACGACCGCTCAGGCGGTCGCGATTGGCCAGAGCGTCACCGCGACCTCGGCGACGAGCGAGGTCGTCGGCGCGATCACGCACCGACCGGCACCATCGTCAGACCCCAACAGCTCGACCAGCAACGGCTTCGAGGTCGCGGTGCCGACCCAGAACGTCGACTGGTCCAATCCGACCGGCGATCTGCACGTCACCATGGCGCCCGAGTTCCACCCGATCAAACCATGCTTCTCCGGCTCGAGCCAAAGCGGAGCGTCCGGAGCGGAGGAAACGGCTGCGTGTCGAGGCGCGCGGTAGCGCGACGGACCGCCTTCAGGGCTGGCTGTACGATGTCCACGACCGCGTCGGCCGTCGCCTCCGGACATACGCGCACGGCGACGTTGGCGCGGCGGGCCGCTGACGGTCGGCGATCGCGCGCTTCGGTGCTGGCGTCGCCTGGACGCGCGCCGAGGATGAGCCAGGGCGGCGCGGCTGCGACGGCGTTCGTCGGCCTGGCGCTGGCGCTGAGCCTCGGCGTCGGACCGGCCGGCGCGCAGCAGATTCCCGGCACGGCCGACCCGCTGCGCCTGCAGGAGCAGGTCAGGCCGGCACCGGTGCGGCGACCCGCCGGACCGATCATCCGGCTCGAGGAGCCGCCGGCGGTCGCGCCCGAGGGCGCCGACGCGATGCGCCTCACGATCAACCGCATCGTGCTCGACGGCGCCACGGTCTACGCCGCCGAAGATCTGGCGCCGTTGTGGCAGAACCTGCTCGGACGCGAGGACAGTCTCGCCGAGCTATACGCGGTCGCCGAGGCGATCACCGCGAAATACCGCAACGACGGCTATGTGTTGGCGCGCGCCATCGTGCCGGCGCAGGCGATCGAGGCCGGCGTGGTGCGGCTCGAGGTCATCGAAGGCTATATCGGCAAGGTCACGATCGAAGGCGAGGTCGGCCGCGAGTCGCTGCTGCGTGCGTACGCCGACAAGATAACCGCCATGCGGCCGCTGCGGATCCGCGCGCTCGAGCGCTATCTGCTGCTGCTCGACGATCTCGCCGGCGCCACGGTGTCGTCGGTGTTGGCGCCGCTGCCGGGCGAGCCCGGCGCAGCGCATCTCACCATCGAGATCGCGCAGAAGGTCGTCGACGCCTTCACGACGGCCGACAATCGCGGCACCCGTTTCATCGGGCCGTTGCAGACCAGCTTGGGCGGGCGGTTCAACTCCGCCCTCGGCCTGTACGAGCGCAACCAGCTCCGGCTGATCACCACGCCGGACCACGTCTACGAGCTGCGCGCCTACGACTTCTCCCACGCCATCCCGGTCGACAGCGAAGGCACGCTGATGACCTTCGGCATCAACCAGGCCTGGGCGCATCCCGGGTTCACCCTCAGGCCGCTGCGCGTGAGCAGCACCGCGACGGTCGCGAGCGCCACGCTGAGCCACCCGCTGGTGCGGCTGCGCGCCGAGAACGTCACCGTGTCGGCCGGCTTCGTTGCCACCGACCTGCACACTACTCTCAACGACGGGACGTTCCTGCTGCTCAATGACCGCATCCGCACGCTGCAGATCGGCGCCTTGTACGATTTCGTCGACCAGCTCGATGGCGTCAACGTGTTCGACCTGCAGCTCACGCACGGACTCGACACCCTGTCGACGCGCACCAGCGGCTCGCCGAACCTGTCGCGCGCCAACGGCCGCAGCGACTTCACCAAGCTGCTCGGCGACGCCCAGCGCGTGCAGTCGCTCGGCGGCAACTGGTCGGTGCTGCTCGCCGCGACCTTCCAATACGGATTCGAGTCGCTGCTGGCTTCCGAGCAGTTCGGCATTGGCGGCGTGAATTTCGTCCGCGCCTACGATCCCGCGGAGCTGACCGGCGATCGCGGCGTTGCGGGCAAGCTCGAGCTGCAGTACGGCGAGCGCTTGGAGGGCAGCTGGCTCGCCAACTACCAGCTTTACGGCTTCTACGACGTCGGCCGGGTCTGGAACAAACAGGCGCTTGCCGGCGAGATCGCCAGCGCGTCGGCGACCGCGGTCGGCATCGGTGCCCGCTTCGCCATCACGGAGACGATCACCGGCGGGCTCGAGGTCGCCAAGCCGCTCGCCCGTCGCGTCGGCGCCGAAGGCGACAAGGGGCCGCGCGCCTTCTTCAGCCTGGTGGCGCGGTTCTGACGCCGCTACCAGGTAAGCCGCACGCCGGCGATCACGGCGTGGGTGTCGTCGCGGCCGTTGAGGTCGCCGTCGTAGCGCAGATAGAGGCTGGCCTGCGGATCGAGCGTGGCGGCGATTCCAGCACCGACCAGCGCGCTGTCGCGGCCGCGCTGCGCACCCTGCACCGCGAAGCCCGTGCCCGCCGTGCCGGCGAAGCTGGCGGTCGTGGTCGCGCCGGTGTCCGATAGCTCGTGCGCCCAGCCGAGCTTGAGGCCGGCGTTGACGACCATGCCCTCGCCGAGATCGAGGTCGCGCGACACGCGCGCGCCCAGCTGGCTGCGCACCGAGCTGACCGACTGACGGCCGACCGCCAGGTTGAGCGCGCCGGCGCCGGTCTCGGTGAAGCTCGCCTGGTCGAGCGCGCTCGCCTGCAGGCCGACGAACGGCGTTATGGCGACCGGCGCAACATCGTAGCGCCGGCCGGTCTCGAGCGACGCCAGGAACTGGTCGGCGTTGGTGCTGCCGCGCGCGCTGGTCGCCGCGAAGCCGGGGAACGCGACGGTGCGCCGCAGGCTGCTGTCGTTGTAGGCGTAGCCCACCGTGCCGTCGACATAGGCGCGGCCGAGCGACCAGCTGCCGTAGACGCCGACCGCGTAGCTGTCGACCTGGCCGCTGCCCGACAGGCCGCGCGCGGCGGTGCCGCTGCCGCCGTAGCTCGTGAAGGCGCCGACCAGCAGCGCCGGATCGAGCCGGTAGTCGGCGCCGAAGGCGGTGCCGCCGGTGGTGTAGTTCAGCGTGTGGGCGTTGCCGTTGCCGGCGGTGGTGCCGAACACGCCGAAGCCGGTCAGCCAGGCGCTCCACGGGCTGGTGACGTAGCTCGGGCGCGGCGCCGGGCCCTGCGCCAGCAGCGCCGTCGGATCGAGCGACGCCAGCTGGACGCGCGCCGCACCGCCCGGCGCCTCGGCGAGCGCGCCGCCGGCGCCGCCGCGCGTCATGTGCAGCTGCTGGCCGACCAGCGACGTGACGGCGCGGCCGCTGCCGAGCGCGGTCGTCGCCAGGTTGCCGTAGCCTTCGGCGGCGCCGCCGATCTGGTCGAACGCCGACAGGATCTGCGGGTCGCTCGGCAGGCTGATGGCGGCGAGCAGCGCGCTGGCGAGCGTGCCGGTGCCCGGGCTCGCCTGGTCGAGCGCGGCGCTGACGGCGCGCTGGTTGGCGGTGCCGCCGAGCGTCGTCAGGCTGGCGGCGCTGGCGATCAGGTCGACCTCGTTGGCCAGATAGCGCACCGCGAAGCTGACCTGCGGCGTGCTCGCGCCCGTGAGCGTGCCGAACGTGCCCGTGACGCCGCCGCCGGCGGTGACGATCGGGAACACGCTCTTGTTGAGGAAGCGCCCGGACGTCACCGTCAGCGCCAAGGTGCCGGCGAGCGCCGCGCTGCCGCCGACCGCAAGCTTGGACGCCGCCGTCGGCCCGATCTCGATGGCCAAGGTGCCGGTGCTGCTCTGGGTATAGTTG